>JABGTE010000044.1 GCA_018647445.1 Gammaproteobacteria bacterium | reverse complement strand
ATTTGCCTCATCGCCACCCGGCGCGTTTCCGCTGCGCCAGATCGGAGGCTCAACTCCCATATCGCGCAACTTAACGATGGTCCGAATGACCAGGGTATTCAGTGCTGTCGCGTTGGTAAACGTCGAAATAGCAGAAGTGTATTCGGATACACCTGGGATTGACAAAACCGCGTCTCCAATCGGCACCTTAGTGTCGATCGCCACGTCCACCAGATCGTGTAGATTTTGCTTGGTCGGATGGCGGGCTGGATGGTCCGGATGCGTATTCCGAGCATGGTCCCGTGAACTAATCCCAATCAAGGTCACACCTTTTTCTCGTGCGGTCAGAGCCGCGTCAATCAAGGCCGAATTAATCCCATAGGCATTTACAAGTATCAGTAAATCACCTTCTTTAAGACAATTATTTTCAATAACAATCCTTCCATATCCAGGAGTCCTCTCTATCGCCATCGACCGGAGTGCGCCGTTCGATAGTAGTGTCCCCTCGTCCAGGATGGCGTTCATGTGCATCAGGCCACCCGCACGAAAAAATAGTTCTTGAGTCGCTAGATTAGAATGGCCGCCGGGGCCAAAAACATGCACTAAGCGATCCTCGGAGATTTGCTTTGCCATTAAGCGCGCAGCCGTATCCAAATTGCCGCGCTCTTCCTTTTGAATGCGGCGAATATGATCTATGACGGTATCAAGATAGGCGTCGCAAAACTCGTCGGCATGGGTTACCGTCTCAACCATTTGGATATGCCTCCAGATCGAGAAATAGAGTGCAATTCTTATGGGTTCGTAGGATGCTCGCAGGGCAATCGGTCGAAAGTGGGCCTGTGACTGTGGCCTTTACAGCTGCCCGCTTGTGGGTTCCAGGCACCGAACAGAAAAGCCTATCGGCGTCAAGAAGCTGTGGGATTGTCAGAGTGATCGCCCTTACTGGAACCGCGCTGATCGATGTAAAGCAACCGTCGTCAACCTGCTGTTGCCGGCAGGCATCATCCAGCTCAACCACTTTTACCGAAAAGGGGTCGTCAAAATCAGCAACCGGCGGATCGTTGAAGGCGATATGCCCATTCACGCCGATACCGAGACACATAATATCGATTGGCGCTTCGACGAGCTTTTCTGCATAGTTTTGGCAAATTTCTTCTGGTAAACCAAGGGTGGGAATTCGATGAACCTCAGCCAGTGGAACTTTTGAGAACAGGTGGCCTTCCAACCAGTTTGCAAAACGCTGTGGTGCCTCGGGGGGCAGGTCAAGGTAATCGTCCATGTGAAAGGCGACGACTTGGTCCCAGGGCAGATTAGGTATCGTGGTAAGAGCGTTCAGTACCTCAGATTGACTGGGCGCCGCGGCAAAAACCATCCTAAATGAGGATTTCATAGCTGCGGCTCGACGCATCGCTGCTGCAATGGCGTTTGCAGCAGCGATTGCCATTGCAGCCCGATTTTGAAAAACTAAGGCCTCGGCCTGCCCAAACGTTATCTGTCGGACCACATTTTCCGGGTCAATAGCTTTGAAAGACTCACTCATAGGCGAACTACCCTTCCAAGTTCTTTAAAATGGTCTCATGCAATCGATTGCATGTCAACTACATCTTAATCAGTTGCCTTACGAAAGCTGGTTAGTATTTAATTTTTGGAGGCCCTGACGAGTTGCGAAGAAGCAGATTAGTGTCAAGAACCAAGCGCGTATTCGGTGAAAGGTCTGATAAAATTGAGCAGGCTAACATTTCAACCGATTTACGCCCGGCGCTTAGTGAGGGGCTCGTCACTGTTGTCAACTGAGGAAAGCCTAAGATGTCATCACAACCAATAACGCTAAAATCGCGAGGAACAGTAACGTGCCTGCCCTCCAACCCCTGGCAGATACCCTGCGCCAGCACGTCGTCAAAAGCTATACAGGCGCTTGCACCCACTGCCAATAATTCATCAACGACGTTGACACCTGATGAAAATGACGCCGTTTTAGCTGACACCACGGTAAGTTCGA
The DNA here is from genome assembly GCA_018647445.1 of Gammaproteobacteria bacterium. GTDB lineage: Bacteria > Pseudomonadota > Gammaproteobacteria > Pseudomonadales > Azotimanducaceae > UBA9926. The sequence continues at coordinate 845 of JABGTE010000044.1, read as the reverse complement.
TTTTTAGAGCCTTTGTGGCCTCCTCAACCGACATCTGTCTTTGTTCATTGGACCAAGATTGGGCCGGTCCACTAACATAAACAATATGTTTATGTCCAAGAGTTGACAAATGCTTAACAGCCTCCGCCATGCCCTGGCCGGAGTCAATCAGGACACGCGGAATTCCTAGGATATCTCGGTTAATTAGCACGAGGGGAATAATTTCGGCCAATCTCTCGATCGTTGATTGATCAGAACGCGGCGAGACCAGAACGGCCCCAGAAACTTGATCTGAAAACCGCAGTAATAGATCTTCCTCATGGCTCGGATCCTCGTCGGCGTTGCCAATGAAAACGCAGTACCCAAGCTTGGCTGCTTCTTTCTGGACCGCGAGCGCAATTGGTGGCATAAAGGGATTGGTCAGATCAGGTACAATAAGCGCAATGTTCTCGTTCCTTCCGGTGCGCAAGGCCCGCGCAGCCGAGTTTGGAGAATACCCAAGCTGCCGAGCAACCGATTTTACGTTAAAGACAGTTTCCTTGCGAAGTAAATGTGGTTGATTGAAGACACGCGAAACAGTCGAACGATCCACCCCGGATTCGCGCGCAACTTCCCGAATTGTCACACGCCGCGATTTTTTGTTTTGTGACTCCATAGGCCCACCTGACAAGCATTTCACCAAATGGCAAGGTTCATTTTATGGCACTGTCATGTGTGGACGGCTCCTTTTATGCAAGGGCCCTGTCAAATTAAACTTGCTTGAAGCGGGCAGAGCTAATTTGTAACCATGCCAAATGACAAAACATTCTCTATTTCGCTACTTCAAAACCAGCCCTGAAGTCATCCGACTTGCAGTAATGCTGTAT
>JABGTE010000228.1 GCA_018647445.1 Gammaproteobacteria bacterium | reverse complement strand
CCGAGATTGCGCCATGGTGGCGGCGACATCAAAGTCCATCAACCCGCCGCGTTCGCCGAGACTGACATGATCTTGTGCGGCAACGTCAAACACCCTCGGAGTACCCCAGCGCCTTACCTCTACGTTACTCGTTTCATCACGTCCCTCGGGTACGGTCTCATCCGGGATATTCGGCAAGCTCATGAGGACGGCTTGTAGCGCTTGCGAGGCTTCGTCGAAGACCACTTTCTGATGATCAAGTTGCCCACCCAAATCAGAGACTGCCGCCATAATGGGCGCAGTATCCTCGCCTTTTGCCTTCGCCTGGCCAATAGCCTTTGACACCCGGTTTCGCTCTGCCTGCAAGGTTTCCATCGCGGTCTGAGCGGATTTTCGCTTCGCTTCCAGGCTCGAGAGCGCGTCAACATCTAGTACAAACTGACGACGGGCGAGTTGAACCGCGAGTGTCGGCAAGTCACCTCGAATCAACTTTGGATCTAACATCGAACATCTCCCTTATAGCAAAGCGCCTGAAAGACTTTAGAAAAGACCTTCAACGCATTCATCGCGTACCAACGAAAGCCCGCAATCTTAGAGAAATGACTGCAGGACATCAATGACCCAAAACCCATCTTGCCGCGGCAATCCCCGTCGCAAGCGCAAGCACGCAGCCGAATAACGTTGCGGCCATGTAGGCGAGTGCGACTGTGAACCGGCCTTCAACTAACAGCTCATAGACCTCGAGGCTAAAGGTTGAAAACGTGGTGAAGGCCCCGAGCAGGCCCACCGTCAGAAAAAACCGAAATTCATCAGAAAGATCCAACCGCTCGACGAGGACATAAACGACGCCCATCAACGCGCACCCCAGAACATTGACCGAAAAAATACCTAATGGAAATCCACCAAAGCCGGCTCTCCCGATGCTCATCGCGAGATAAAACCGCAACACCGCCCCCAATGCACCACCTGTTCCAATCCAAAACCAAATCATCAAAACCTCATCGCGTCGTTATACCTTTGCCAAGTGTGACAACCGTTGCGCGCACTGGGCTTAAGGCGTTTTCGGGTTGGACACCCCGGGATCACCGAGATCTGCGTCGTTCTCATACCGCTGAAAATCGCTATCCGCATCGAGTTTGCGCAAGTACACCAGCTTCTCACGAATCTTGCCCTCAAGACCCCGTTCGGTCGGCTCATAAAACACTTTTTCACCAACTGCTTCTGGAAAATAACGTTCTCCGGGGACAAAACCTTCATCAAAGTCATGAGCATACCGATAGCTTTCGCCATACCCCAGAGACTGCATTAGACTCGTTGCCGCATTTCGCAGATGAATCGGTACTGCCTCTGAGCCGCCGGCTGCGACCACTGCGCGCGCACTATGCCACGCTGCGTAAACGGCATTGCTTTTAGCGGCGACAGCCAGATACACAACAGCCTGCGCCAGCGCCAGCTCCCCTTCAGGCGGGCCTAGCCTTCGCTGCACATCCCAGGCGTTGAGCGTTAACTGCAACGCTCTCGGATCCGCATTGCCAATATCCTCGGTTGCCATTCGGATCATTCTGCGCGCGATATACAGCGGATCACAGCCACCATCGATCATCCGAGCTAGCCAATACAAAGCTGCATCGGGCGACGAGCCACGAACGGCTTTGTGCAGGGCTGAAATTTGATCAAAGAAAACATCCCCACGCTTGTCAAAGCGACGAGCATGGTCCCCTAAAATGGACGCTAAATCTTCTGACACAAGGTAATCTGCAGACCGATGAGTCCAAGCAATTTCAAGCAAATTGAGCGCCAAGCGCGCGTCGCCATCGCTCGCCTTTGCAATGGTTTCAAGCACAACGCGTTCTTCTGAGTCAGGTAATCGATCCGCCAGCATGCGCAGACCACGGACTAAAACCTCGCCCAAGGCTCCGACATCGAGCGCCTTTAACACATAGACGCGCGCTCTCGACAATAAGGCCGCATTGAGCTCAAACGACGGGTTTTCGGTCGTCGCACCGATAAAAATGACCGTGCCATCTTCAACATGCGGTAAAAACGCATCCTGCTGGGATTTGTTAAAACGGTGCACTTCATCGACAAACAATAACGTTCTTCGCCCTTTTTGAGCCTGATACCGCGCTTCCTCGATGGCGGCTCGAATATCCTTTACGCCACTTAACACTGCTGACAACGCAATAAAATGTGCTTTGCATTGGCTCGCGATCAAACGCGCCACGGTGGTTTTACCAGTGCCCGGTGGTCCCCATAGGATCAAGGAGTGTAGCTGGCTTTGTTCAATCAGCAGCCGAAGTGGCCGATCGTGACCCAACAAATGATCTTGACCCGATATTTCATCAAGCGTTTTAGGCCGCATGCGCGCCGCTAAGGGTTGACCACTGGCATCAGGCGTCATAATGCCGCTTAAAAGATCTTGGGTCGGGGCCATGCCGTCCGTCATGCCGGATAACCCAAGTGATTACCGATCATCGATCACATCAGTTCCCTCAGGCATTTCAAATTGAAAGAGCGCTGAAGGCAATGCCTCATTTAAAGAGACTAAGGATAGGGTAATTGATACCTGCATTTTAGACTGAGTCATTAAGGTGATCTGCCTTGGAACACCGCCCGCGAAGGTCATCCGCACCCAAGCAATCAATGACGTCGTCTTCGTTGGCACTAACACAAAGCCTTCAGTTGCCCCTTCTGCGCTATCAAAGGTCACGACAAAGGATGCGCTTAACTCAGCCTCACTCATCAAGAGAACCTTAGCGGGGGACAACGAATCTAAAGAATCAAAGGTTTGTAATTTTAATTGGGCAAGCAACGCATCATACTCATAGATCGTCTCGCCATCTGACACGACTAAAGGCTGATCTAAAGATTCCAAACGGAACTGCGCGGGTCGTTGTAAATAGAAGTCACCCTGCTGCCGTTCGCCCCCTGGACCTGTCGCTTGCTGCTCAAATCGCAGGTGCAACTGCTGAAACTGATTCAAAAGATTTATCAACGCCGGCAATGCCTGCGCCGCTGGCGTGACGTTAGCAGACCCTGCCGCGACAAGGGGACTGAGACTTAGCAGCATGACGGCCATGACGCGCCACAGACTTTGCTTTACCCGCCTGTAATCAGGCCTCACGCCTAACCCCTCAATCCGGCGGGGCATGGGCTAAGACTTCGCGAGAACCATTACTATTCATCGCGCTGACAATTCCCGCGGCTTCCATCGCCTCAACCATCCGGGCGGCTCGGTTATAGCCAATACGAAGTTTTCGTTGAACCGCTGAAATCGACGCGCGACCGCTTTCGGTTACGAAAGCAACTGCCTCATCGTACAACGCATCCGATTCTGGCCCTTCATCCTCACTGCTCGCACCAGAGCCAGGAAGCAGTTCTGAGTCGGTCCTTGTATCTAGAATCTCTTGCAAATAATTGGGTTCCCCTAAGGCCTTCCAGCTCTCTACAACCCGGTGCACTTCTTCATCATCAACAAAAGCGCCATGAACCCGAATCGGAATCGGCGTTCCGCCCGGCATATACAACATATCGCCATGTCCCAACAGTTGCTCGGCCCCACCCTGATCTAGGATTGTTCGGGAATCGATCTTGCTCGATACCTGAAACCCGATCCGGGTCGGCACATTTGCCTTGATCAAGCCTGTGATGACATCAACCGAGGGGCGCTGGGTTGCTAAAATCAGATGGATACCGGCAGCACGCGCCTTCTGCGCGATTCGAGCGATCAGCTCTTCAACTTTTTTGCCAACGATCATCATCATATCGGCAAATTCATCAATAATAACAACGATAAAAGGCAAGGTTTCCAAAGTTGGAGCAACTTGATTTTCATCCTCACTCAGCGGATCGGGTCGCCAAAGGGGGTCTGTTATCGGCTCACCCGCTTTAATCGCATCTTTGACTTTGCGATTAAAGCCGCCGACATTCCGTACGCCCATCGCTGCCATCAAGCGATAGCGGCGCTCCATTTCCGCAACACACCAGCGCAGCGCGTTGGCCGCATCTTTCATATCGGTAACAACCGGCGTGAGCAAATGCGGAATGCCTTCATAGACTGCGAGTTCCAGCATTTTAGGGTCGACCATGATCAGGCGCACTTCTTCTGGCGAAGCTTTGAACAAAAGCGAGAGAATCATGGCGTTGATACCAACCGACTTACCGGAACCCGTTGTGCCCGCGACCAATAGATGGGGCATCTTGCCGAGATCGACCACGACGGGTTCACCCGCAATGTCATGCCCCAAGGCAAGCGATAACGGTGAACTTGACTCATCGTAGGCTCTGGAGGACAACACTTGGCTTAGCCGGACGATTTCTCGATCCTCATTGGGAATCTCGATGCCGACGACCGGTTTACCCGGCACCACTTCGACAACGCGAACGCTGATGACCGCCAGGGATCGCGCCAAATCTTTCGCAAGCCCTGAGATTCGACTGACTTTGACCCCGGCTGCAGGCTGTATCTCGAAGCGCGTCACAACCGGGCCGGGAAAGACCGCGACCACTTCTGCATCAACGCCATAATCTTTCAACTTAAGCTCGAGTAATCGTGACATCGCTTCCAGATCATCAACTGAGAATCCTTTTTCGCTATTAACTTCTCGAGCGTCCAGCAAGCTCAAAGCTGGCAGGCCTTCGATCGCCTCAACTTTGAACAGATTTCCTTGTTTCTCCCGGGCAGCCCGTTCACTGATTTGAGGCGGTTTTTCTTCGCGTTTTTGAATTTTTACCGGCACGCGTTTTTGTGCTTTCTCAGCATGTTGTTCGAGTTTGAATTGCCGCACCTTGTTTGACTCAACCGCAATGGCTCTGTTTTGACGAGCGAGCCGCACTTTATAGAACAGCGCTTTGACATTGGTCACCGCCGTCAACGTCGCGCGCCCCGTCCGATCCAGGACACTAAGCCAAGATATCTCGATCATTAGCGTCAAGCCGAGTAGCAAAGTCGCTAACATGAGCACGGTTGTGCCGACAAAGCTCACTCGCGGTAATAAAAATCCACTGAGCAGCTGTCCAAGCACCCCACCGCTGCCTTCCCGAAGCTCGCCGCCGAAACCATAAAAGTGTAAATCAGAGAGCACTGCACAGGCCGCGATTGTTAATATCAAACCAAACCCTTGAACCAATAGCAGCGCAAACACCCAAGGTTCATCCCCACGGTTCGCAATGCGCTTCGCAACGGGAATCAATAGGAGCAGGGGGAAGCTCAATGCGGTCAGACCGAACAGAACGAGCAGCACATCGGCGACCCAGGCGCCAGAGGATCCAACAAGGTTGGACACTTCTGCGTCTAAGCCGGTGTAGGTCCAACCCGGATCAGTCGGGTCAAAGCTGTACAGGGCAACCGCAAACAACACCGCGAGGAGCAATTGACCAATAATCAAAGATTCTCGTAACCGGGGCGCAAGGATTTCCAAAAACCCAGACGGGGTCTCTGCGTTATTTTCTTTTAATTTTGCTTGTGCCAAAAGTTCACCTTATTGCGCTCATTGATCGATTCAGACGACCCCAAACCGTCAAACGGAAAGCCCTTTTTTGGACCGGCCCAAACTCTTCTCATGCGATCAGAAGCTACTTTTTCGTATGCTCTTATCCTATCCTAAGGTTCTTGGTTGTTTTTACCCTAACTTTGAGTCAACCAGCGTTACATCATAGCCGAGGCCCTGATGTAAATCATCTAACCCGCTAGGCGCCCGGATAGACCAAATTCTGGTCGCAAAACTACCCGGCGGCAGGGGAATGGTTTACCATTGTCCTGCAAGACAACCCCCTTACGCCCGCGCGCGGGCCAAGTAATCCGCTGGCGCAATGTGTGGTTCGAGAGTGGCGATAGGTGAATTAAAACGGATCGAGATGACGCTGGCCCAAGCGATTTAAGCGCATTATTCTTGGCTGCATTACCCGTCGGCCGGATCATAGGGCAAGCAATACGGAGACTCTTTAAAATGGCAGGACCAACACAACCGCAAGTATTCGACGATGCTTGGGATGACCAGCGCATCGATGCATTTTATCAGGACCAAAAAGCGCGGGGCACACGATCTGATTTTGATTTAATCGAGGCAGGCTATCGCGGTATGCGACCCGACGACTTCTCGCGCTACATTCAAGTTTTGACGTTGGCAGGGCATCACCTGATGGACACCAATGAACAGGGTGAAACCGTCTGGGACCGCATCAAGCAACATGCATCCGGCACGGCTTATTTAACCGCCCTGCCAAGTACTTTGGTAGCAAACTAAGCGATTCTTGGTGTCAGGCAGAGCGCAACGAGACGCAAACGCTGATAGCGCGCAATGTAATGGGCCGCGATCAGCTTGGACAACCTTGAGCTATTAACAGCCCTGAGCTAACAACAGCCCTGAGCTACTAACAGCCCTGAGCTAAAACAGCTCTGAGACCATAACAACGTTGAGCAATCCACGCGCTCTACCAAGTCGCAGTAGCGATTCATTCAAGAGGAACAATAGAATATGGAAACCCGCCACCAAAAACTTCTGATTCTCGGGTCTGGACCTGCGGGCTTCACCGCTGCGGTCTATGCGGCCAGAGCCAATCTTAATCCGGTGATCATTACCGGCATTGAAACCGGCGGCCAGCTCACCACGACAACGGACGTTGACAACTGGCCCGGTGATGTCGAGGGGTTGCAGGGACCCGAACTCATGCAACGCATGCAGCAACACGCGGAGCGCTTCGAAGCAGAAATACTCTATGACCACATCCATACCTGTGATCTCAGCCAGCGTCCTTTTGTGTTCGAAGGAGATCAAGCCATTTATACCTGTGATGCAGCGATCATCACCACGGGTGCCTCGGCTCAATACTTAGGGCTGCCTTCTGAAGAAGCGTTTAAAGGCAAAGGCGTTAGCGCTTGCGCAACCTGCGACGGTTTCTTTTACCGGGGTCAGACCGTGGCCGTCATCGGCGGCGGTAACACGGCCTTAGAAGAAGCGCTTTATTTGTCGAATATTGCTGAAACGGTCTATCTGGTTCATCGCCGGGACAAGTTCAGAGGGGAAAAAATCCTACAAAACCGCGTGCTTGAAAAAGACAACATCCAAGTGATTTGGAACAGCACTCTTGACGAGGTTTTGGGGGAAGAATTGGGTGTCACGGGGATGAAAATTCGGGCACTCGAAACCGATGCCGTGACCGAGATACCTTTACAAGGCGTTTTTATTGCAATCGGACACACCCCTAATACCAGCCTGTTCGAAAACCAACTGGCAATGAAAAACGGTTACCTAACCATTACCAGCGGACTCGAAGGTGGCGCCACCGCAACCAGCATCCCCGGCATTTTTGCCGCTGGGGACGTCGCAGATCATATTTATCGGCAAGCGGTGACGTCCGCCGGCTTTGGCTGCATGGCTGCACTTGATGCCGAAAAATACCTTGACGAATTGGCGTGATCTGCAGAGCTCGGCATGGCAATTGCCCTAACCGAATTGGATCAAGACCTCTGGTTTCCACACCCTGAGCAGGCGCTGGATGAACCAGAGGGTCTGCTTGCAATCGGCGGCGATCTTTCACCGAGCCGATTGCGCCTAGCTTACCGGCATGGCATCTTTCCTTGGTATGAAGATGAACAACCCCTCCTATGGTGGTCGCCGCCTGATCGCGCGGTCGTATTCCCTGAACGATTTAAGCCATCAAGAAGCCTTGCCCGGCTCCTCAACAAAAACGCATTTTCTGTAACGCTCGACGTCCACTTCGATGCGGTTATTGCTGGGTGTCAACAGCATCGCTTGCAGCAAGGCCTAGGCACCTGGATCACCCAAGAAATGATAACGGCCTATAGCCTTTTATTTGCAGCTGGAGACGCGCATTGCATCGCGTGTTTTTCCCAAGGACGTTTAATCGGAGGCCTCTATGGCGTGAGCGTGGGAACTGTGTTTTGTGGAGAATCCATGTTTTCACTCGAAAGTAATGCCTCGAAAGTCGCTTTTTGTCATCTTGTTCAGACTTGCCGCACGCTGGGCGTTAATCTTATCGACTGCCAGATGCCCAATCCTCATTTGCGATCACTCGGCGCAGAAGTGTTACCCCGCGCCACGTTTTTAAGCCTATTAGCAGACTACGCAGACCGCGCGGCCGATTGGTCCCAATTGGCGGGTCCATTACCAGCCTGGAACCACGGCGCAGGGTCTCGGTCATGACAGCGCTTGAAACGCTGAAGTTTTTCCAAACTCCGGATCATCCCTGCAGCTACCTGCCAGAACAGCAAGCGACCACCGTGTTTGCCGACCCAGATGCCATCATCACCACCACCTTATATTCTCAACTTTCACAACTCGGTTTTCGTCGGAGCGGCGCGCACATATATCGACCGCATTGCGCTGCGTGCAATGCTTGTGTCCCGGTTCGGTTACCCGTGTCTATCTTCAGGCGAAAACGTCGCCATCAGCGGGTACTAACGCGCAACCAGGATTTGACCAAGCAGCAACTGCCACCGCATAGCAACGATGAAATCTGGTCGCTCTATGAACGTTATATCAATCATCGACACAGTGATGGCGACATGTATCCCGCAGACCGTGAGCAGTTCGCCAGTTTCTTGGTGAATGGCAGGCCCGAAGCCCTGTTCACCGAATACCGACTGGGCAACCAACTCATCGCGGTGGCGGTTTCCGATCAACTCAATGATGGCTTGTCTGCAATCTATACTTTTTTTGATCCCGATCACGCCCAGCGCTCGCTTGGAACCTTGGCCATCCTGGATCTGATTCAGCAAACCGAGGCGGCCGAGCTGCCGCACCTTTATCTCGGCTATTGGATCGAAGCCAGTAACAAGATGCGTTATAAAGCCGAATTCCGCCCTCAAGAGCATCTCACGACCGCAGGATGGCAGCGAAAAACTTAGAGACCGGCACGTAAATCAATTCAATATTTTGCTCAGTTGCAGGCGCTTTGCCTTGCCCTAGCAATTAGTGCAAAATGCGCTCACTTTAAACGAGCTCGACAATAGAGGCGCAATGGCGAAGGAAGAACAAATTCAGCTGTCTGGCACGGTGATAGATACCCTGCCCAATACGATGTTTCGAGTAGAACTGGAGAATGGCCATGTTGTCATGGCTCATATTTCGGGGAAAATGCGAAAAAACTACATTCGCATCCTAACCGGGGACAAAGTTAAGGTCGAGCTCACCCCTTACGATCTTTCTAAAGGTCGCATAACCTTCCGAGAATAACCGGTTAGAGATCTTGCCAGTCCGCGATGCACTGGCAAGAACCTTTTCGTTAAACGACCGCCTCTTCTTCAATATTCAGCACCAAGTCGCCATCTTCGATGTCAACCTGCACCACACCCCCGTGCTTGGCTAAACGTCCAAAAAGAATGTCTTCGGCTAACGGCTTTTTAATCTTGTCTTGGATCAGCCGCTGCATGGGCCTCGCGCCGAGCAGCTCATCGTAACCTTGCTCTCCCAACCAGGCTCGAGCAGCCTCGCTGACCTCGAGCAATACCTTTTTGTCGTCCAATTGAACCTGAATTTCAACCAAAAACTTATCGACCACTGTCTTGATCACGTCTCTGTTAAGCGGTCCAAAGGGAATAATACTGTCCAGACGGTTTCTAAACTCGGGTGTGAACATCTTCTTGACGGCCTCCAAACCATCTGTTGAATGATCCTGAGTCTGAAAGCCAATAGAGCTCCGAGACATTTCCTGAGCACCGGCGTTGGTGGTCATGACCAAAATGACGTTCTTAAAATCTGCTTTGCGGCCATTGTTATCTGTCAATGCACCGTGGTCCATCACCTGCAACAGAAGGTTAAAGACGTCCGGATGCGCTTTTTCAATTTCGTCTAGCAATAAAACACAATGAGGTTGCTTGGTGATCGCCTCTGTTAGCAGCCCGCCTTGATCGAATCCAACGTAGCCCGGTGGCGCCCCGATCAGTCTCGAGACAGTGTGTCGCTCCATGTACTCCGACATATCGAACCGAACCAACTCGACGCCCATAATCCGGGCCAATTGCCGACAGACTTCCGTCTTGCCCACCCCTGTCGGACCAGAGAACAAAAACGAGCCGATCGGCTTTTCACCTTCTCGCAAGCCTGCTCGGGCAAGCTTGATCGCGCTAGCCAGCGAGTCAATGGCATCGTCCTGACCAAAAATTACCATCTTAAGGTTCGCATCGAGATCTTTGAGCGATTCTTTTTCATCGGAGGTGACACTGGCCGATGGAATTCTTGCGATCTTCGCGACCATCCGTTCCACATCCCCGACGCTGATTTGCTTCTTGCGACGGTTCGCAGGCTGCAGTTGCTGAAAGGCCCCAACTTCATCAATCACATCGATCGCTTTGTCGGGCATGAAACGATCATTAATGAATTTCTGCGCGAGTTCCGCTGCGACCCGCAAGCTCCGGTCGGTATATTTCAGATTGTGGTGTTCCTCATACTTTGCTTTCAGCCCTTTAAGGATAAGGTAGGTGTCATCAACACTGGGCTCGGATACATCGATCTTCTGGAACCGTCTGGACAAGGCACGATCCTTATCGAAGATTCCGCGATACTCTTGGTACGTCGTGCTACCCATACACCGAATTTCACCCGAGGCCAACATCGGCTTTAGCAAGTTAGATGCATCCATTACCCCGCCAGATGCCGCACCAGCACCAATAATCGTATGGATTTCATCGATAAACAGAATCTGACTCTTGGACTTTTTAAGCTCGTTCAGCAGCCCCTTCAGCCGTTTTTCAAAATCGCCGCGATATTTGGTCCCAGCGAGTAATGCGCCCAAATCCAAGCTGTAAACAATGCTGTCCCGAATAATTTCGGGGACTTTGCCATCCACAATCAATCTTGCAAGGCCTTCCGCAATCGCAGTTTTACCCACTCCAGACTCGCCAACCAGCAAGGGGTTGTTCTTACGACGCCGCGATAGTGTTTGTACAACGCGCTCGACTTCTTCTCCTCGGCCAATGAGCGGGTCAATCTGTCCGGTCCTAGCGAGCTCATTCAGGTTGACTGCATAGGCTTCAAGCGGACTCGGCGGGCGCTCTTCGCCTTCTTCGCCTTCGATCTCTTCTGCACGCTCTTCGGTTTCTTCAATTCCGTCTTTCCGTGTGCCGTGCGACATGTAGTTCACAACATCAATTCGATTGACATCCTGATCCTTTAAGGCATAAACGGCGTGGCTTTCTCCTTCGGCAAACATCGCAACCAAAACATGAGCCCCGGTAACTTCTTTCTTCCCAGAACTCTGAACATGGAAAACAGCGCGTTGCAGGACGCGCTGAAACCCGAGGGTCGGCTGCGTTTCTCGGCCGTCTTGATCTTCTGGAATGATAGGGGTCGTTTCAGCAATAAACGTTGCGAGCGACTGCTTCAATTTTTCAACATCGGCATTACAAGCGTTCAAAACGGTCACAGCGGCCGTATTGTCCAATAACGCCAAGAGCAGATGTTCTACGCTCATCAGCTCATGGCGCTGCGCCCTGGCATCTTTAAATGCCAAATTTAAGGAGACTTCTAATTCGCGACTTAGCATCTGTTTAACCTTCTTTGTAACGGTTTATTCCACGGGTTCAATATCGGACACCAGTGGATGTTGATTTTCTTGCGCATATTGATTGACTTGGGCGGATTTAGTTTCGGCTACATCCTTTGCGTATATGCCGCAGGTTCCTTTGCCCGTTTGGTGGACGGCCAACATTATCTGAGTGGCTTTCTCACCATTCATGCCGAAAAAAATCTGCAACACCTCAACTACAAACTCCATCGGCGTGTAGTCATCATTTAGCAACGTTACCTTCCAAAGTGGCGGCTTCGCCAACTTCGGCTTTTCAGGCGCGACAATGACGCCTATCTCTCGGTCATCTTCAGGATCCTGACTACCCGTTATCATCCAATCTTTGTTCATCACACGCCTACTTTCCTGCTCCTGCCTTTAATGGGGGCAATGATTCTTTTTTAAAGACCCTCAGTGGTACGCTTTATCCTGCCAGTCGGCTTTCTGCTGGGAACTCGAATCACCACTTGAGACCGAGTATGCGGGAAGCCCTGTCAGATAACCAATAGACAGCCCTAGGTATTTTCTGGACAATCAGATTTTTCGCCTATGCCTCTGCAACCATGCAGCACAACCTCATCTTGTTTCACAAACCCTTCGGCGTACTCTGTCAATTTACAGGTGCGCCGCCGACTTTGGCAGATCATATTGATCTTCATGGGTATTATCCGGCGGGGCGTTTGGACAAAGACTCCGAGGGACTCCTCATCTTGACCAATTCTGGCGTTTTACAAGCTCGCATCACCGAACCCACTCAGAAGATGGCAAAAACCTATTGGGTGCAAGTGGAAGGCGAGTGCCAAGCCAAGGCGGTTAAAGCCCTGCAAGACGGCGTGCTTCTGAAAGATGGGCTGACGCGCCCTGCAAAAGTGAAGATCATTGCACCGGAACTACCGCCGCGCACGCCGCCCATCCGATCACGACAAAATCAATCCACAAGTTGGCTCGAGATCACACTAACAGAAGGTCGAAACCGTCAAGTCCGGCGCATGACAGCGCACGTCGGGCATCCAACCCTTCGGCTATTTCGCCGCCGAATTGGTCCTTGGACAATCGATGCTCTGCCTCCTGGCGAGTGGGTTCAAAACCGCGTCAACCTGCCTGGTCCGGCGGTTCAGGTCAGGCATCCCAAGCGGTCGCCTTCGTCTGGTCGGAGGACCTAGCCTCAACCCATCTGTGACCGTCTGAAATAGATTCTTTTTTCCAAAAAGTCGCATTCGTTTTTAGATAATCCATCATCATCTCACAAGCCTCGAACGCTTCACCGCGATGACTGGCCGCAACGGCCACCAGGACAATATTATCCCCCGGCATCAACTGCCCGATACGGTGTATTACGATCACGCCGTGCAGCTGCCATCGGCGCGCAGCCTCATCGACAATTTGATCCAATTGACGCTCCGTCATCCCCGGGTAATGCTCCAAGTACAGACCGCCAACGGCTTCATCGAGATTTGAGTTTCTGACCGCGCCGGTAAAGAAGCATAAACCACCTGCGAGACCCGATTGCGTCTTCAATTCAGCTAAAGCGCTATCAAGGCTGAAGTCTTCGGCTTGAATCAAAATAGATCGATACATCTCACCCCCCTGTAACCGGCGGGAAGAAGGCCACTTCTGAAGCAACTGAGACTGTCGCCAAATCATCGACCATTTCTTGATCCACCGCCGCCATAATCGATTGGTTGCGGCTTGCCGCATTCAGCGTTTCGCCATTCGGCATTTTAATCATCGCCTTCAAAGCACCGACCGTTGTGGGCGCCTCCAACACAATCTCGATCTCACTTTGCCCCATGGTTTCCCTGAGCGCTGCAAAGAATAAAACCTTCACTGATCGACTCCCCAATCTCCCGACCGGCCGCCCGATTTTTTCAGCAATTTCACCTCGCCGATAACCATGCCTTTATCGACCGCTTTACACATGTCATAGATCGTCAGCCCGGCAACGCAAACGGCTGTTAGCGCTTCCATTTCAACCCCAGTACTACCGCGCAACCGACATTCGGATTGAATCCGTACTAAGGACGCGGCCTCATCAATTTGGAACGTGACTTCAATTCCAGTTAACGCTAACGGATGACAAAGAGGTATCAAGTCTGAGCACCGTTTTGCGGCCTGAATGCCAGCAATCTTGGCAACCGTCAGCACATCACCCTTCTTATGGCTCGCTTGAATAATCATCGACAAGGTCTCTGACGCCATCGCTACCTGGCCACTCGCTCGAGCAATGCGCAAGGTTTCAAGCTTGTCGCTCACATCCACCATAGTCGCTTCACCATCACCATCGATGTGCGTAAGTATTTTTTCGGGCATAATCAACTTCTCTCATAAGATCGATCCGGAGGCAACTTGAGTTGGCCACCCGAAATAACCGTCGCAGCTATTGTAACCCGGAATGATACATTCCTCATGGTGGAAGAGATCGAACACGGTGACCTTGTTATCAATCAACCCGCTGGCCACTTAGAGCCGAACGAGTCACTCGCCGAGGCTATGATTCGAGAGGTGCTCGAAGAAACCAGCTATCTCACCCGACCTGAGGCGATCGTTGGCCTGTATCAGTTCCAGGCCCCTAACGAGGGTCCGTTATATTTTAGAGTTTGCTACTTAGCCCGCGTCATTGAAAAGACCCAACAAGCGCTCGACCCTGATATCCAAGCAGCACTTTGGCTTACCCAAACAGACATCATGCAGCGCAAGCATCGTAGCCCTTTGGTTGCTCGCTGCTTGCTGGATTATCAAAACGGGCAACGTATTCCGCTCGAACACTCGGCGTTAATTCCATCATGATCGGAGTCATCCACACAGATTCTGCTGGCGAGGTGCGGCTGTGAACGGGACCAAGCGCGTCATCGTTGGCCTATCGGGCGGCGTCGACTCATCCGTCAGTGCTCTTTTGCTGCAAGAGGCCGGCTATCAAGTCGAGGGCCTGTTCATGAAAAACTGGGAGGAAGATGATGGCAACGAGTACTGTACGGCTAAACAGGACCTGCAGGATGCGCAAGCCGTCGCCGAGCGTCTCAACATTCCGCTGCATCAAGCCAATTTTGCAGCCGAGTATTGGGATAATGTCTTTGATCATTTCTTGGCAGAATATCAAGCGGGTAGAACCCCAAACCCGGACGTACTCTGTAATCGAGAGATCAAATTCAAGGTCTTTTTAGATTATGCCCTGCTCTTAGGTGCCGATTTTATAGCAACCGGTCATTACGCTCGATTAAAAAGAACGCCGAATGGCAAAGTCGACCTATTAAAAGGCTTAGATACGAATAAAGATCAGTCTTACTTCTTACAATCGGTTTCCGCTGAGCAATTTGAACGCTGCTTGTTCCCAGTTGGCGAGTTAGAAAAGAAAGCGGTTCGAGCTCGGGCGACAGATGCCGGCCTTATCACCCACAATAAAAAGGATTCAACCGGTATCTGCTTTATCGGCGAACGTCGGTTTAACGACTTCCTGAAGACCTATCTACCCAGCCAGCCTGGGGAAATCCGCTCGACAGACGGCATTTTTCTCGGCCAACATCAAGGATTGATGTACCACACCCTTGGCCAGCGCCAAGGGCTCGGAATCGGTGGTGTCCGCGGGACGCCCGATGCCCCTTGGTACGTGGCAGGCAAAAACCTCAAGGACAACACCTTACTCGTCTGTCAGGGGCATGATCATCCTAGCTTGTTGTCGCAAACGGTGACCATC
Organism: Gammaproteobacteria bacterium; assembly: GCA_018647445.1. Classification (GTDB taxonomy): domain Bacteria; phylum Pseudomonadota; class Gammaproteobacteria; order Pseudomonadales; family Azotimanducaceae; genus UBA9926. Next base: position 13,871 of record JABGTE010000228.1, on the reverse strand, counting down.
GCCCAACTACATTGGGTTAATGACCCACCTAAAGCCGACCGTGTGGCAGTCAAATTACGATATCGTCAAGCCGACCAATTCGGCGAACTAACCGGGAGTGATCCAAGCCATGAGCGCTTAACCGTCAACTTTGAAACGCCCCAACGGGCGGCAACACCAGGACAGTGGGCCTGCTTTTACGACGGCGATATTTGTCTCGGCGGCGGTGTCATCGAATCCAGTACAGGCGTCATGCCATGAACCCCATTCAAGGTCGAACAGTTGCCTTATCCGCCTTGGTACAAGCTGGGTCACTCTGCCTAAACGTGGCTAAATCAGGCTTATTAGCCAGCGATGCTGTGGAAACCTGTCGAGAAAGTCTCTTTCGATTTGATGCGATCACCCCTTTCGATATTTACGATACGGGCGACCTACTTGCGCACGGCAAACACAAGCTCGGGCAGATGCTCAGCCAACCGACTGAATCCGATCGCGATCTGCTTGCTTTGGGGGGGCAAATCCTAGGATTAGCCCGCAGATTTAAAACCGATGATCAGGCCCAGCGCGCGGTCAGAGCAGATCTGTTTTCAGCGCTTGAAAGGGTTCAAGGATTGCAAGACAGAGCCGAGAGAGTGTCCGCGCTCGATCACAGTTGCGCCACGCTCTATCAAAAGCACATTAGTCCCCTTGCGCGCCGCATTATCATTCATGGCAACCCTGCCCAACTCAAAAGGCAAGAAAATGCCGATCGCATCAGAATGTTATTATTGGCTGGTCTGCGCGCCGGCGTTCTGTTTTATCAGTTAAAAGGATCCCGCTGGCAACTGCTCCTGCAGCGACAACAAATTCGCCATCAATTAAACTTCATATGATGTATCCAACCGAAAAATTTGAGAGCCGCTCATGGACCTGAACTCCCTCACCGCCGTTTCACCACTCGATGGCCGGTACAGCACCAAAACAAGTCACCTACGCGAACTGGTCAGCGAGTATGGGCTGATCAAAGCGCGGGTTCGCGTTGAAGCCGAGTGGCTGAGCTTTCTGGCCATTCAGGCACAGCTGCCGGAGCTGAGCGATTTTGGACAAACCCAAGTCGAGCGCTTGCAACCGCTCATTCATGATTTCAGTGCCGAGCAAGCCGCTCAAATTAAAACCATTGAACAAACCACGAACCATGACGTAAAGGCAGTCGAATACTTCATTAAAGATTTCATTAAGGCATCACAAGACCCTATTTTAATTAAACATTTAGAGTTTGTTCATTTCGCCTGTACCTCAGAAGATATCAACAACCTATCGCATGCTTTAATGCTGAAATCCGCCATGAGCGAGGTCATACTGCCGTTGATCAATCGGTTACTGGCAGGCCTTCGAGACCTGGCAACCCAAACGCTAGATCAATCCATGCTGGCGCGCACCCATGGTCAAACAGCTTCTCCCACGACGGTTGGCAAGGAAATGGTCAACGTCATCGCTCGACTTGAGCGTCAGGTTAAGCAGCTCAACCAACAGGTTTACCTGGGCAAGATCAACGGCGCTGTGGGTAATTTTAATGCGCATCATCAGGCTTATCCTGAACTCGATTGGCCCGCGCTCGGTCAACAATTCGTCGAGAGCTTAGGCCTAACCTTCAACCCCTTGACCACTCAGATCGAGCCCCACGATTATATCGCCGAACTGTTCCAAAACTTGGGCCGTTTGAACACCATACTGATCGACTTTGACCGCGATATTTGGTCCTATATTTCGATTGGCTACTTTAAACAGCGCGCGGTCGCTGGCGAGACCGGCTCTTCCACCATGCCGCATAAAGTCAACCCAATCGATTTCGAAAATTCTGAAGGCAACTTGGGCCTGGCCAATGCCGTATTGCATCACCTGGCTGAAAAACTGCCCATATCGCGCTGGCAACGAGATTTAAGCGACTCGACCGTTCTGAGGAACCTTGGGACGGGACTGGCTTACAGTTTGATTGGCTATCAATCCACCCTGAAGGGACTCAGCAAACTGGAGCTGAACGCGACCGCCCTTGATACCGACTTAGAGCATGCCTGGGAGGTGTTGGGAGAAGCTGCACAAACGGTAATGCGCAGGCTGGGCGTTGCAAATCCTTATGAAATCATCAAAGACAAAACCCGGGGGCAAGGGTTAGACCAGGCTGGCTGGCAAACCTTGATCGCGGCGCTGGACCTGCCGGAACCGGTTCGCCGTGAGTTATTGGCCTTGACGCCGTCCGCTTACACCGGCCGCGCGGCGGCCCTAGGCGCAGATTACCTTGCGCAAAACGATGTCGACTGACCCAACCGTCCGTAATACCCGGGTTATCCTGGCCACCTGGCAGAGCGAATACAAGGCACTCAAGGCCATCCGCACCACAGTTTTTATCATCGAGCAGGGCGTGCCCGTTGCAGATGAGTGGGACCAACTCGACGCCACAAGCTGGCATTATTTAGCGTTAAACGCCGAAGACCAACCCATCGGATGCGGGCGTCTAACGCCCGAAGGCCAAATATCGCGGATGGCGGTCCTGAAGGGGTATCGCGGGCAAGGCGTCGGCCAAGCGCTCATGGCGACGATCCTAGCATTCGCGCGTCAGCGATTCGAAAGACTCTACCTACATGCTCAACTGCCGGCGATCGCATTTTATGAACAATTCGGCTTCACATTAATCGGCCCAACGTTCGAAGACGCCGGCATCCTACATCGCCCCATGGCGCTCAGCGCACCGCAAAAAAACCAAGGATTTTCCGACACTCGGCCGCCCACAAACTTGATACGAGCCCCAGAACTGGCCATCGATGAAGTCTCCGCCGCGGACTACATCGCAGCCATCGCAGAACTTGTCGACGTGACGCCTGCGCCAAAATCTGATGCGCACAACCCATCAAGGCATGTCGAATATTTCATCGCAACCGCTTTTGAGGTTATCCAAGGTAGCTTGATGCTACTGGATGGCGCCTTTATAGACTCAATCCGTTTGCGCACAGGTGCAAGCGATGAGGTGGCTCTAGCGCTCATTGACGCGGCTAAAAGCAAAGCCTTGCGCTATCAATTTGACCAGTTGTATCTCAGTGATCCCGCCTTTTCAAAACAAGAAGCTGCCCAATTTGGCTTTGAACTCCGCAACGGTGCCCGCAGCCTGGCTCTGGCCAGCCTGGCCGAGCCGATCGGTGTGGCGACCTTGAGTGCCGAACCATCCCAAACCAAGTTTTTGGATCTGAACGATCCCAAAACCCGGCAATACATTCGAGGCCTGCCAGATTGTATCGTCACGATCGCCTCGCTCGTTCAATTGAGCACAACCCGGATTCGCCTTTGGACCCCTACTGTCGACGTCGCGTTATATAGCCATGCAGCACTAATGGCGCACTTCAAAAATCTGGCCCTGAAAAACAAACACACTCGCATTGAAATTTTGCTTACGGACAGCCGATCCCTGGTGGAACAAGGCCATCTTTTGCTGGAACTCAGTCGACGACTACCCTCGAGCATTCAAATCAAACGCGCGGCCCCCGAACATGCAGACTCCGTAGAAGAAGCTTTGCTAATTGACGACCGCACCGTTTTTTTTAGACCGAGCCATTCTGATTACCACGCGTGGGTGTGCCTTGATGACATTCTAGCCGCAAGACGTCTGCACGAAGCGTTCAAAGTCGCCTGGCAAAATGCCCTTGAGGATTCACAATTGCGGGTCCTGAAGCTCTAATCAAACCTTCCGCCGCTTAAAACAACCCGCTCAAGGCTTGCTAACTGATTTAAGGACCCTTGACTAAGGGATCAACGAAACTCGACCCGTGTGATACCAACCACCTGAAATCATCTTTAAACCGAGCCGGCGCAATCTAAACCCAGATTGACATAAAGAGCCCCCCGGTTGCCATCACACCCCGGATACTTTGGTATCATACTTGTTGCCTCAAGAAGAGCTCCACTTTGAAAGCTGATCTACACTGTCATACCCATCTGTCCGACGGCCAACACACCCTGGCCTTTGTTATTGAACGGGCTCGCGCGAATCTTGTCACGCATCTTGCGATTACGGATCACGATGTCAGTCAAGCGCTACCCCAGCCCGTGAACCAACAAGGCCTTAAATTGATCAATGGCGTTGAGATCTCTTGCCTATGGGAGTCCTTTGAACTCCACGTAGTTGGCCTATTCGTTGATCCGACCAATATGCGTCTGCAAACACTGCTCAGCGCGCAGCAGGCTCGGCGGCGTGAGCGAGTCGCTCAAATCGACGACAAGCTCACAGCCCTTGGCACGAAAGGCCTGTTGCTCGACTTACTCGCTATGCCTGCCATCGCCCTAACCCGCAGCCACGTCGCTGATTTCCTAGTGGCCAACAATGTTTGTAAAAATAGACAGAAAGCGTTTAAAACGCATTTAAATCGATCCGGCAAGTTGTTTGTCGCCGCGCAGTGGTGCGACTACACCGAGGCTGTGCGCGCGATTAAAGCAGCAGGGGGCATCTCGGTTCTCGCGCACCCTGGTCGGTATGCTATGAACAAGTCAAAGTTACACCGATTGGTCGAATGCTTTGCCGCAGCAGGCGGCGAAGGTCTTGAAGCGTCCTATCCAAATATTGCACCCGATATGAATCAGTATCTCATTCAGCTCGCTATCGAACGAGGATTATACCTCTCAACCGGATCAGACTTTCATGATGCCGCCGCGCATTGGACCGATGTGGGTAAGTTTCCGGCCCTTGACCGCACGGCGGCACGGCATGGAATTTGGCATCATCCGATATGGGAACAACACGCAAACACGGAGTCAATGAGCATCCTGAAACGTCTTTAAAAGAGATATTTATAAATGCCACTTTAGACACCTGACCTTGAAGGTGCTTCAGTTCAACTGCCAAGGCAAGCAAATTAACTACCTGTTAGGCTAAATATCATGTTGAGACCACAATCCCTGCTAACCTCAAACGCCAAAAGGAACCTTTCTGCATGAAACGAATAATTTTAGCCTTCGGTCTATCGCTGATGCTTAGTGGCTGCGTCACCGCAACTTTGGCGACTGCGGTCGTCAAAACAACCGCCGCGGTCGTAACCCTACCGGTTAAAGCCGTGGGTGCAGCTGCCAAGGCCATTACGCCGGATGGTGAGGAAGCTGACGAAAGAGCCAACGAATCAGACTAAGCGGCGCCAGCGCACGTCTGCCGAGCACCTCGGGATAGGCGTCGCGAGCCGCATACAGTCTTTTTGCGCTCAAAAGTTTTGAGGTCTCATCGACTTATCAGCGTAAATTCGGATCCATCGTCCACGCCCTAGAACACAACCTGGGGCACACCGCGCAGAAGTGTTGCCTCGCGCCTGTGCGTTAGCTCGCTTGTTGCGACGACGCCGCGTCATGATTGATTTGAGTCAAAGGCTAAAAACAAGCATCCCCGAGGTTATCGGGCAGCGCAACACGAATTAGCGACACTTTAGAAATCGCTCAACTAGGCCCTGATAAACGACCGTTGCCACCGGCCCAATCACCACCCAATCGAGAGCCATTGCATCAAGCTCAGTCTGTTTATCACGCATATTTTGCCCAAGGCCTTGCTGCAGTCGCGACATTTGCATTTGCATCCGCAATGCTGTGTCCGTCTCCGGTGTGGGTCGATCACACAGAATCTCAGCTCGAATGCATAAGCGTTGCAACGCCAATTCATTTTCGTCTAAGGAAATATCGCCCGCGCCGCGCGCCAGTTTTTGTTCTAAAGCTTTAAGACCATTTTTAGGCCACTGCTCAACGCCTGCAATAAAAGTCCTCGCAGCGTCCCCAAGACGCTCGGAGGAATCCACATTCTCCGAGAGTTGGCTCAACCGGATAAGATCTGCCGCTGTCAGCAAATCCTGCCATACTTGCTCTTTTGCAGCCTGCAATTGCTGTGCAACCAAACCAGCAAAACGCTCAACTAACTGCTTAAAATCTTGTTCTAGGCGCGGCCCTTGACCGCGCGGCAGGGCACCAAGTCCATGAAAGGCTTGCTGGCAGGCCGTCACCTGGGCCCTAGCCTCTAATAAGGCCTTGCCCGAAAGGGCTAAAAATCCCTTCAACTCATCCAGCAAGGCCAGCGCAGCGGCTTTATTGACTTCAAGATCTGCTTTAAAAGCGTCGTTCTGTTGCTGTCGCTTTTCAAACAGCGCATCGCACCCTGCCCGGAAAGCTTTCCACAAGCCCTGCTCTTCTTTTCGCAAAGCAGGCCCGGTCGCCTTCCATACGGCCTGCAAGCGTTTTACCGCCTCGATCGCTTTTTGATTATCCTCGTGATCCACCAACTTAAGTGCTTGGTCGATCAAACCACGCTTAATATCTGCATTTTTCTGGTAATGCGCATTCAGTTGATTCCGTATTAAGTCCAACATTCGATCAAAGTCATTCTGTACTGACTGATTCTGACTCCGTTCAATCGGAACATACCCACGCCACTCCCGAATCGCCGCCGCGAATACCGCCTCGACGGCTCGCGCCTCAAGAGGCCGAGCATCTTCTGTGTCCCAACCCTGGGATGACACGTAGTCCTGCAATTGCGCGACCAATGCTATTCTGCGATCCAAATTATCGCGACGAACCTTGCCTTGTTGCTCAAAGAACTCTTTACAGGGCTGGTAGGCCGTCTGGGACAATTGATGAAATGTCTCCCATTGCGCCTGATCCTGCGCGCCTTTACTCAAGCCCTTCCAATCATCCTGCAAGCGACTAATCTTGATCGCCAAAGCCTCTGGATTTTCTGGACTGTCTACCAAGGCTCGCATTTGTTCGATCAATTGTTGCTTCTTAGGTTCGACAGCATAGTCTTTCCAATCCAGCAGTTTTTCTAAAGCCGCATCCAAAGCCACTAATTGCTTCGATACAGTGAGTGGCAGAGCTTTGTCTTCAGACTGCTTTTGCTCAATGCTTCGTCGAATACCCAAGGCTTCGCGGGATTGCCCTGCATCTGTCGCCGCCTGGGCCCGCCTTATCAACGCAGATAATTGACGCATCTGATGCTTCTCGGCGTCCTTTCGCGCTGTCAGCTGCTGCTGCCGCTGCGAGACTAACGCCAATGCAGCAGAAACCGACTCCGGCAACAAAACATCCGGAAGCAGGCCCGCCGTTTTAAGACGAATCCGAAACGACTCAAACGTTTCATCGCGCCGCGCATCCGCGTCATTGTCCGATGATGTTGTCGCAATCGCATTCGTTAGAGCCGCCAGCTGATCTTGAAATCCACCCTGCTGCTGCAACTGTTCTAGCTGAAACGTGATGCCATTGACTAATTCTGTAAAGGCTTTCTCATCCGCTTTTTGCGGCATCTTAATCTGCTCGACTTTTTGCCACTGTTCCCGGCACGCATCTACATTCTCTTGTCCTGATCGGATCTCTGACTCGGTTGCGGGGCAGTCAAACAAGTGCGCAAGGCGCAAGCGGAGCTGCTCGATCAGCAATCCTTGTTGCTGAACGGCCTTGACCCCTGCCACTTCCTGCGCGGCAAGATCAGCCTGCTGCTGCACAACGAAATCGAGCGTTTGCTGGCACGCCAGCATCGCTTGCTCCACGCGCGTTGTAATCTCAGCGTCTGCCGCGTGTTTCAAAACGGACCATTTTGCTTGCAGCTGCTCGGTTTGCGTCTTGAAAAATTGATCAAAGGACCGCTTGCTATGCCCCTCTATACGCTGACACAAGTGCGCTATTTCGATCTGAGTTTTTGCCGACTGCTGATCCCGTTCACGAAAGCCATCACATTTCGCTTTGACAAACTTATAAACGAGTTTGTCCTTGCCCTTGGTCACTTTGAGCAATTGATTGAGCAAGCCTTCGTCCTCAATTCGCTCGACTGCCAACTGTCGCGCCTGAGCCGACACACCTTCTAAGGCGATCTGATAGAACAGCATTTCGTCGCGACTCGCATCTAACAGCTGCTTGAGCAACTGATCGTGACCGCAAAACCCCACCACAGAGAGCTGCGCTAAAGGTCCAACGCCATCCGTTGAAAGCTGCGCAAGCGTAATCACCCCATCATCCAAGAGCGCTGCGAGACGCTGCCGGGACGCCTGCTGAATACCCGCCATGCTCCCCTCAAAAGCAAACGCGATGAGCGCAGGGTCATAATCCAATCGTGCAATGGCCGCTAATCGCCGAGCGACAGAGCCATCCGCCGCCGCAATCTCCATGAGCCCTGCCATGGGCAGTTGCGCAAGATCGGCAAGTTGCTCTTCTGAGCTTTTAGGCTTTGCTTTAAAATTACCGAGTATTCGAGATAGAACGGTCATATTCAGTTCCTGCTACCGATCAAACGTAAAGGCTACCACTACCCATAGCCAGGATAAAACCACTGTAACTGCGGCGCCTTACCCGTTGACGCCCAAAGCCGCGCCGTTCTGGGTTCTGCGATCTTCTTCATGGGCCCTAACCCGCTAGACCCAGCTTTCAATAATCGGCCTATAACAAGCCAAACGGCGCCTTTAACATGTTGCGTCACACACCATTTGGGCCCAAAACCTTGAATCAATCGATCCTACACCGATCGCTTAACCTGACCCAGACTGCCTCAACCTCGCTACGTTTGCCTGAAGGGCCCGTTAAACCACGACAATCCAACTGCTTGGGTTTGGTGAAGTATCAATCGCCACGCGTTTTGCGTTTCGAATCAAGCGCGCCGCCTTGAGGTGCTTGCAATAACGCCGCGTAAATCAAGGATTGTGTACCACGATTCATCAATAGAGCCTGCCGCATTAGACCATTTCCCTCGAGTTCGCCGATGCGACCCAATTGATCATACCCCAGACGCGTTCAGCTAGGCGGGTAACGTCAGAGCCGTCGCGCTCACCAAGACCCCATTGTTATCCGCGTAGACAAACTGCCCCGGCACCCACTGTACGCCGGCAAATGACACTGTTTCATCAGCGCGACCAATATTTCGTTTAACGCTTTTCAATGGATGGGTTGCAAGTGCTGCGACGCCAATCGGCAGTGTCTCAATAATATCGACATCGCGAATGCAGCCATAAATAATCAATCCAGACCAGCCATTATCGAGCGCCTTTTGGGCAAGGTTATCCCCCAATACACCGCACCGCAGCGAACCACCGGCATCGACAACCATGACACGCCCGCGTCCCGCTTCTTCAACACGGGCTGCAATGACCGAATTATCTTCAAAGCAGGTCACCGTCGCAATTTCACCCGAAAAACAGTCATTGCCACCATAGTTATTAAACATGGGTTCGGCCACATGAACGGCATCGGGGTAGGCATCACACAAATCTGGCAGGGGCAATCTCATCATTCATTACACTCTTAGGTCGGTTAATCGGACATTTTTTGCGGGTACCAAGGGGACTCGCTTTCCGTAAGGCTTATGATTTATCCCGATATCAGCATTGTGAGTGCCCCTCGCCCTTTAGCCTTTAAACGCGCCAGTGCGATCCCACATCAATGCTCTGCTTTTGCATTTCGTTATGGAATCGCGCTTGTTATCGGTGCAACCGGCCTCGCAAGGCCGGAAACCGAGCGCCACCGGATTGAATTAGCGAGCCTCAATCGGCAGGTACGGTCGAATGTCAGGTCCAATGTAATCTGCGCTGGGTCGAATCAAGCGGTTATTGGACCGCTGCTCCATGACATGAGCCGCCCACCCCGTGAGCCGAGACATCACAAAGATCGGCGTAAAGATCTTAGTTGGAATGCCCATGTAGTTGTAGGCCGAGGCATGAAAGAAGTCCGCGTTCGGGAACAATGCTTTACGATCCCATAGGGTATCGGCGATCTTGCAGGAGATGTCATACAAGGTGGGATCACCATTTTCTACTGCGAGCTTGCTAGACCAATCCTTGATCACAGCATTTCTAGGATCAGACGTGCGATAGATTGCATGACCAAAACCCATAATCAGGTCCTTGCGTTCCAGCATGGCATCCAGTTCACCTTCAACCTCGTCAACGCGGCTAAACTTTTCAATCAACTCCATCGCCGCCTCATTGGCACCGCCGTGCAAAGGTCCGCGCAACGAACCTATTGCCCCAGTAATACACGAATACATATCAGAAAGTGTGGCCGCACAAACGCGGGCTGTGAAGGTGCTCGCGTTGAACTCATGCTCAGCATAAAGAATCAGTGAGGAATTCATCACTGCCCGATGCAACTCGCTCGGAGATTCATCCGACAGCATTTTTAAGAAGTGGCCACCAATTGAGTCTTCGCCAGTATCTGTACTGATTCGAACGCCATCATGACTAAACCGATACCAATAGCAGATTATAGCAGGGAGAGACGCCAATAATCGGTCGGCTGCTTGGTGCTGTTCATCAAAACTCATCTCGGGCTCTAAGTTACCGAGCATCGAGCAGCCGGTCCGCATCACATCCATGGGATGGGTTTCCTTGGGGATTGCTTCGAGGACCTTTTTCAGGGCCTCGGGTAGATCCCGCATGCCGGTCAACCTTGCTTCATAACCGGCCAAGGCGTCCTGGGTGGGTAACTGGCCGTAGAGCAACATGTAAGCAACCTCTTCAAACTTAGCATTGGCTGCGAGGTCTTCAATGGTGTAGCCCCTATAGGTCAGTCCAGCACCCTCTTTACCCACAGTGCACAAGGCCGTGTCTCCAGCAGATTGCCCTCGTAACCCCGCGCCGCCTAATTTTTTATCCACCATCATCCTCTCCTAATTCTGGAATTGCTCCCAACTGTTTGTCATCTTAACGCCTAATAGCCTAATACGCGCCAAACCAACCAAGCTGCTTTAAATCATAGTTAAAAGCGGCAGGTCTAACTCGTGTCACACCAACCCGCTGTTAATCTTTTGCTTTCTCATCGAGAAACAACTCGTCAAGTTTTGCCTCATATTCATGGTAGCCGAGAAACTCGTAAAGCGCCGCGCGGGTTTGCATCTGATCCACCATATGGCTTTGCGTGCCTTTTTCTCTTAAGCCTTGATACATTTTTAACGCAGCGAGATTCATCGCTCGAAATGCCGACAAGGGATACAGCGCCATATCGATGCCCGCCGATGCCAATTCCTCGGTCGTGAACAGCGGGGTTGCACCAAATTCTGTAATATTGGCCAGAACCGGAATATTCACCGACTGCGTCACAGTACGGTACATCTCTAGATCGGTCATGGCTTCAGCAAAGATCGCATCGGCGCCCGCTTCCTCACAAAGCTGCGCTCTGGCAATCACCTCATCGAGCCCGACCACGGCTAAAGCGTCTGTGCGCGCCATTACTAAAAAGTCCGGATCGGTTTTGGCATCGACCGAGGCTTTTATCCGATCGCCCATCTCGGCTCTAGAAACTATTTCTTTATTGGGCCGATGCCCGCACCGTTTTTGCGAGACCTGGTCTTCGATATGCATGCCGGCCGCACCGGCTTTAATCATTTCCTTTACCGTCCGCGCTATGTTGAACGCGCCGCCCCAACCTGTGTCAACATCGACCAATAGTGGCAAGGCACTGGCATTGGTAATTCGGCGCACATCTTCCAGCACGTCATTTAAGGACGTCATACCCAGATCCGGCAATCCGAAAGAGGCGTTCGCAACCCCTGCGCCAGATAAGTAGATGGCTTGGTAACCAACCGATTCTGCCATTATCGCGGTATAAGCGTTAATGGTCCCTACCACTTGGAGTGGGGACTCCGCTTTGATGGCTTGTCTTAATCGTCGACCAGCACTGTCCATCTGTTTTCTCCTTACTAACTGTTTTGATAAAGGCTTGCAGCGCTTTTCCAGCAATCCGCCACACGGTCTTGCTTGGCAAGCTTCTAATGACGGGGTGATGACGCCTTCAATCCGTTTCGCACCCCACGTCTCGTCCCAACGCGCCTTGACAATAAGCCCACGTAAACTGATTTAACGCGGCGTCGCATCTTTAAGAACTGCGTCGGGCGACCAAGAATACCACAGATATTTCGGTGGCATCGGCGTTGTTGCAGGCGGCTTAACCCGCCCGCGCAGCCTCATCAATCATTGTCCGCAACACGGCATAATCATCCGTTGATTTAAATTGCGGGAACTCCGCCTTGACATTATCGGGTGCTTTAAACAAAAACCCCGTGTTCGCAGAACCAAGCATTGTGGTGTCGTTGTAGGAATCTCCTGCAGCAAAAATGCGGTAGTTCAATCCCCTAAAGGCCTCAACGGCCAGACGCTTCGGGTCCTGTTGCCGCAAGACATAGTCTAAAATTTGTCCACTATCCGAGACCCGTAACCGATGACACAATAAGGTCGGCCAAGCCAGCTGTTGCATCATAGGCTGCGCAAACTCATAGAAGGTGTCTGACAGAATCACGACTTGGTAGGCCTTCCTCAGATCCTGCAAGAAGTCGGCGGCGCCCTCCAAGGGCGATAGCCCGCCGATCACACGTTGAATCTCCGGCAACGTGAGCCCATTCTCATCGAGTATTCGCAGACGTTGCTGCATCAACTCGTTGTAATCTGGGATATCTCGGGTCGTCGCGCGCAACGACGCAATGCCCGTTTCCTCGGCGAATGCGATCCATATTTCTGGAATTAAAACCCCTTCCAGGTCCAAGCACACTAAATCCATTGCTTATCCTTAACTGCGTTGCAAGCGCATTGTTTCACGGCACCCCCTTGTCTTCAACGTATGAACCACGTGTTTTCCGTAAAGTTATAAGACTAGCGCAAAAGATCATTACACAATGACGCGCAACCACCGTAAGTTCTGTCCATTACCCACTTCCCTTCCAAACTTATGAACCTTGATCATTTAGTAGAACATTCGACCGCACTGATCCAAGAATTTTGTAAAGGTGGTCATCCGATCACCTGTGCTTTTAGCGGTGCGGAAGATGTCGTTGTTCTGGATCTAATGCAGCGCGCGACATGTTTCGTCCCGATTTTTGCGGTTGATACGGCTCGCTTGCATGCAGAAACAATCGCCTATATCCATCACGTGCAACAGCACTTTACGCTCGACCTGACTTGGATCAAGCCTAACCCAGATGCCGTGACCGCCTTCGAGCGTGAGAATGGGCGATTCAGCTTTTATGAAGACGGGCACTTAGCTTGCTGCAATCTTCGCAAGACTGAACCCCTTAGAGCGCACCTAGCCCACTTTGACGGCTGGTTAACCGGTTTGCGGCGTGATCAGGATCCAAATCGAGAGGCCTTACCTGAGGTGCAAACAGATCCTGTTTTTAAGGGTTTGAATGGGCCTTTAAGAAAAGCGAACCCGATCGCGAACTGGTCGCGAGGAGACGTTGAGACTTATATCCAGCACCGAAACCTTCCACAGAACCCACTCGTGCTTAAGGGATATAAAAGCATCGGATGCGCGCCCTGTACCCGCGCGCTCAAACCCCAAGAACACGAGCGTGCTGGCCGCTGGTGGTGGGAGACAGCCTCAAACAAAGAATGCGGCCTACACCAGACGCCTGAGCAGATTCTTCACTCAGTTGAGGACCTGCCTTTAACGAAGCGGTAGTACTAACTCTGAAAAAACCTGATCGACAGCCGACTGATCGACGGCCTCAAATGCCGCGACCACCCGCTCTTTGGTTAGGTGTGGCGCGAATAATTGCATGAATTCATACATATAGCCGCGCAGGAAAGTCCCACGTCGAAAGCCGATCATAGTCGTCGAGGATTCGAATAAATGGCTGGCGTCGATCGCCACCAAATCATCATCCTTGCCTTCATCAAACGCCATCTTAGCCATGATGCCAATGCCCAACCCTAACCGGACATACGTTTTGATGACATCCGCATCCGTCGCGGTGAAAACGACTCTCGGCTCAAGACCAGCGTCATCAAAGGCCTCGTCCAGCTTCGATCGACCCGTAAAACCAAACACATAGGTCACAATGCGATGCGCCGCGACGTCTGCGAGGGTTATGCGCTCAATGGAGAGTAAAGGATGACCTTTGGGCACCACGATGCAACGATTCCATTGAT
>JABGTE010000197.1 GCA_018647445.1 Gammaproteobacteria bacterium | reverse complement strand
TTTATTGCTTCAGCAATTGAAACAACTCCGATCTGCTCTCCATCTGCACCGATTAGGCGAACGCTTTTCGCCTCTATATCGTCATTAATTCGAGTCTTTTTTGAACCTTCTTTTTTGATTCGGTAGCCTCCTTCAGGCGCTAAGGCCGGGCATTATAGCAAAATCAAACCATTCGTCCCTTTTTTTCTTCATCTTTTCGCAAACGCTCTAAAAATGCCGAAACCGTCATAGCGCCAAGATCTTCTCCACTTCGGGTTCTGACAGCGATTTGACCCGCTTCGCGCTCTCGATCACCCACAACCAGAAGGTATGGAATCTTTTGCATAGCATGCTCACGAATCTTAAAACCCACCTTTTCATTACGCAGATCAGACTCGACACGCATCCCTGCCGCCTTCAACGCGGCTGTGACTTCATCGACATAGCCCGCTTGTGAATCTGTAATATTGATCACCATTGCTTGTACCGGCGCAAGCCAGACTGGAAATTCACCGGCATAGTGCTCAATCAGAATCCCAATAAAGCGTTCAAACGAGCCGAGCATCGCTCTGTGCAACATCACCGGCGCCTGCCGACTGCCGTCTTCAGCGACATATTGGGCATCCAATCGGCCCGGCATTGAAAAATCAACTTGCACGGTGCCGCACTGCCAAACTCGCCCCAGACAGTCTTTCAGTGAAAACTCGATTTTCGGCCCATAGAATGCGCCCTCTCCGGGCAAGGTTTGCCAATCCAGAGCTTTAAAATCCAACGCCTCTGCCAGGGCAGCTTCGGCCCGATCCCAAACCTCGTCCGACCCCACCCGCTGTTCGGGTCGAGTCGAAAGTCTAATAATAATTTCATCAAAGCCGAAGTCTCGGTAGACCGCCGATAGGACATCAATAAAATCGGTCACTTCTTTTTGGACCTGATCTTCTCGGCAGAAAATATGGGCGTCGTCTTGGACAAACCCTCGTACCCGCATAATGCCCTGAAGGGTTCCTGACGGCTCGTTGCGATGGCAAGAGCCGAACTCTGCCAAACGGATAGGCAGGTCTCGGTAACTCTTCAAACCTTGATTAAATACCTGCACATGACAAGGACAGTTCATCGGCTTGATGGCGTAGGTCCGACTATCGGATTCAACCGAAAACATTCCATCACCGAACTTGTCGGCGTGACCCGATCTTTCCCAAAGACTCATATCCACCAGCTGAGGCGTTTTGATTTCTTGATACCCATGTTGGTTTTGAACATCGCGGATATAGCGCTCGAGCGTTTGCCAAATCTCCCAACCTCTGGGATGCCAAAACACCATACCCGGCGCCTCTTCCTGGGTGTGAAACAAATCTAGGCGCTTACCGAGTTTGCGGTGATCCCGCTTTTCCGCCTCTTCCAAGCGGAACAAATATTCCTTCAGCGCTTTCTTATCGCCCCAAGCGGTCCCGTAGATCCGCTGTAGCATTTCGTTGTTGGAATCGCCGCGCCAATAGGCCCCTGCAACCTTTGTTAATTTAAAAGCTTTAATACGGCCGGTATCCGGCACATGCGGCCCACGACAAAGGTCCACAAAATCGCCTTGCTGATAAAAGGACAGGTCTTCAGCATCTGGAATGCTCTTTAAAATTTCGACCTTATAGTGCTCACCTTTTTCTTCGAACAAGGCAACCGCCGCTTGCCGAGACATCACGGACCGAGTGACTGATTGGGACTGAGCGACCAGTGCCGACATTTCTTTTTCAATCTGCTCTAGGTCTTCTGGGGTGAAGGGCCGGTCATATGCGAAATCGTAAAAGAAGCCATCTTCGATCGTCGGCCCAATGGTGACTTGCGCCTTGGGAAATAATCGCTGAACGGCTTGTGCCATTAGGTGCGCACAAGAATGTCGAATCACTTCTAATCCGTCGTCATCCTTTCCGGTCACAATCGCAACCGCAGCATCAGACGCAATCACATGCGAGGTATCAACTAACTCGCCATTGACGCGACCCGCGAGCGCAGCGCCCGCTAAGCCAGGGCCAATCGATGCCGCAACGTCATAGACCGTGACGGCTGATTCAAATTGTTTTTGAGCCCCATCGGGCAGCGTGACAGTAAGCATGATGCGTTTCCTTTCAGTGGTGACCCCTACCAAAGGCCACGTGCGGTTCGTTCATTAACAGCAGCGCTGATTCGCGCAGATTTGGTAGGAACGGTCGGATTCGAACCGACGACCCTCGCCTTGTCGAGGCGATGCTCTAACCAACTGAGCTACGTTCCTATAGTCTTAACTCTTACAAGCGCAATCGTTCTAAGTCCCCACGCGCCTTACCGAGTCAGCTGCCATTAAAAACCTTCCACGAATGGCGATTGTCTTTAATGGCGCTTGGCGTGCAGGAGTAACCAACTCGCCCCGTAAACGTTTCGGGAGCGGCTAACTGAAGAAGATCGCAATTTATTCCTGCGAGCAGCCCTTTCCCTGCCAAGCCGGCTGCGATCTTACCGCCTTTGCGGGTCTGATTCAAAGCTTGTTTGGTCTGCCAAGATCTCAAGCGCGACGTTTGAAGCATTGGCCCGCATGCTACTCACCCGAGAACTCACCGCACCGCACCGCAGGGCGCAGGGTTCTTCTTGAGGTGCGCGCTTGAGAACAATAGCAACGCTGACAGACTGCTGAATGCAGTCAGAGCTGATTTCCAAGCAAATTTAGATCATCCAGGCTGACTGCCTCTAATTACGGACAAATTGCTCACGAAGTTGTTCTATCCGATCACGAACCTGTGCTGCTGCTTCAAACTCCAGATCCTTCGCCAGAGAAAACATCTCTTTCTCTAAAGCGACAATATTTTTTTCAACTTGATCCGGCGTCACCAACACCTCATCAGCCGCTTGAAGCCGCTTTGAGCGGCCGCTCCTATCGCCCCCCTTCCCTTTGCTACCTTTTTTGCCGACTACTCGAGCACCTTCCATTACATCGGAAATGTCGGAAGAGATGCTCACCGGCTGAATGCCGTGAAGCGTATTAAAAGCTTCTTGCTTTTCACGGCGGCGATCCGTCTCATCAATCGTCCGCTGCATGGAGTTGGTGATCTTATCGCCATAAAGAATCGCTTTACCCTGCAGATTACGGGCCGCTCGACCGACCGTTTGAATAAGCGATCGGTCCGATCTTAAAAAACCTTCTTTATCAGCGTCAAGGATTGCAACCAGCGAAACCTCGGGCATATCAAGACCTTCGCGCAACAGGTTAATGCCAACCAAAACATCGAATTCGCCGAGCCTTAAGTCGCGAATAATTTCAACCCGTTCCACTGTGTCGATATCGGAGTGCAGATAGCGGACCCGAACACCATTTTCATCTAAATAATCCGTCAGATCTTCAGCCATACGCTTGGTTAAGGTCGTAATCAGGACCCGCTCTTTCACCGCAACACGCAACCGAATTTCACCCAAGACATCGTCCACTTGTGTCTTGGCTGGTCGCACTTCAATTTCCGGATCGATGAGACCCGTTGGCCGAACTACCTGCTCAACCACCTGACCCGCTTTGTCTTTTTCATACACCCCGGGGGTTGCCGATACAAAAATTGCTTGAGGCGCACCCGCTTCCCACTCTTCAAATCGCATTGGCCTATTGTCCAAGGCCGATGGGAGCCTGAATCCGTATTCCACAAGGGTTGTCTTGCGCGCCCGATCACCCTTATACATTGCGCCAATCTGGGGGATTGATACGTGGGACTCATCAACGACTAACAGCGCATCATCGGGAAGATAGTCATACAAGGTTGGCGGCGCCTCACCAGGGGCGCGCCCGGAAAGATAGCGTGAATAATTCTCAATGCCGTTGCAGTAACCCAATTCCTTGATCATTTCTAAGTCGTAACGCGTTCTTTGTTCGAGCCTTTGGGCTTCGACCAACTTATTGTTTTCTTGCAAATGTTTGAGGCGAACTTGTAGTTCTGCCTTGATTAAGTCCAGAGAACGTTCAATGGTTTCTCTGGGCGTGACGTAATGACTTTTAGGGAAAATCGTAATTCTCGGAACCTTGCGAACAACCGCACCGGTTAATGGATCGAACAAAGTAATCTGCTCGATTTCGTCATCAAACAATTCAATTCGAATCGCTTGCTTATCCGATTCAGCTGGAAAGACATCGATGACATCCCCTTTTACTCGATAGGTTGCCCGCCGCAACTCAACGTCATTACGGTTGTACTGCAATTCAGCTAGCCGGCGCAGGATAAATCGCTGATCCACTCGGTCGCCGCGATCTAGATGCAGCACCATCTTTAGGTAAGCCCCAGGGTCCCCTAGCCCATAAATACTCGAAACCGATGCGACAACCAACGCGTCGCGCCGTTCAAGCAGCGCCTTGGTTGCTGATAGCCGCATTTGTTCTATGTGCTCATTGATTGCAGAATCTTTTTCGATATAGGTGTCTGATGACGGCACGTACGCTTCCGGCTGGTAATAGTCGTAATAGGAGACAAAGTATTCGACCGCATTGTTCGGGAAAAAAGCTTTGAACTCGCCATACAATTGCGCGGCAAGCGTCTTATTCGGCGCCATGACCAAGGTGGGTCTTTGGATCTGCGCCACCACATTGGCGATGGTAAAGGTCTTACCAGAACCTGTAACACCCAACAGCATCTGAGAGGCCAATCCGGACTCGATCCCCTCGACAAGCGACGCAATTGCAACTGGCTGATCACCCGCTGGCGAAAACTTGGAAACCACTTCAAAAGGAACACTCTTCATCAACAACCGACTTTTCTTAGAACGCTGTGCATTATGCCTGAGATTAGATGCTGATGTGCGTTTGAGCGATTGACGATCCAGCTCCATCCCCGTAGAATCGCACCGTTCCAATGATCCCCGATAGCTCAGTTGGTAGAGCAAATGACTGTTAATCATTGGGTCCCTGGTTCGAGCCCAGGTCGGGGAGCCATCTAAACGCATAAAAGGCTTGCAGCAATGCAGGCCTTTTTTGTTTTTAGGCTCGATTTTCGCCTTAGGGGGGCGACAACCCAATGATAACGATTTGTTACCACGCGCTCTAACCCGTCCCCCTTCAACCAAATCGGAATGCTCACTCCGCAGCGATGTCTTAGCAATGTTCTTGCTGCAGGCGCGTTTATAAAACGCCAATACTAAGACTTCATCTGAGCAGCCTAACCCTTAAACGCCAATTAGCGAGCTCCAGACGGGATATAGAACTCACCGCCCCCCATGCGTTGTGCCCCGCGAGGCACCACGTTAAACCTGCCTGTCGATCGGACAGAGGCCTTTCGGCGATCCCTTTAGCCCATCACGCCTCAACGCGTATCGCACGGCCGCACCGCGCGCCGTCGCTAAGCGCGAAAAGATCGGCAACTAGCCAGCAAACAAAACTTTTTATTCGCATCAAATGATCGCGCTACCCTTCAAAAGGGCTTTTCAACCCTTGGCCGAGCGTCGATTAATCAAGCATAGGTTCGACCAATATCGAACTAACCTTGACCGACTCCGTCATCGCGACAATCCTAAAAAAAAAAGGAAACCGCTCTCATGATTAAAAAAACTTACGCTACATTTTTCCTCGCTCTGAACTTGGTCTTCGCCAGCAGCCTCGTGTACTCCGCGCAGGTTTGGGATCTTTACAACTTCAAGGTAAACCCCGGCAAAGCACCGGCCGTCTTAAAGGCTTTTAACGACCTTCAAACATCTGAGGCTGGCAGCAACCGAATGGCCTCTGTACATCTTCAGCAAAGTGTTTTTGGGGGCAGTTCAGGTACCACCCACTCCATCGTCGCTCTCTATCCGAGCAGGGCGGAGTTTGAGCGAGCAAGAAAGTCGCTCGCCGGCACCAAAGCATGGCGAAAATTTCAGACCGCAATGGGTGCAAATAGCGAGGCCATTAACAATTCCGCAATGGAAACATTGATGGGTTGGGGTACTGTCTCGAACAAGGATACTGTCTGGGAAGCCATTCGCGTGAATGTTAGCGACCCAGCGTCGGTCGTTGCGGCTTTTAACGCATTGATGGCCAGCGAGTCTGCGGAAGATTTTCCGGGCGAGGTTTGGTTATCCGCGATCAGCTATGGCAATGCCGCAGATGGCGGCGTTGCGACCCATGTCATCACTGTCGGGTACGAGTCAATGGCAGAAATGGAAGCCTGGAATGATCAAATCCGAAAAACTCAGGCTTGGGCGGATTTTGGCCTAGCACTGCAGGGTAATATGCGAACTGTGAATCGAGAATTGATTCAGTTTCTCTCTGTTTTTGACCACCAAATAAGCCTTGAGAACTTTAAGCAATAACCCCGTTGAAGCAGGCGCCGCCGGGAATCACTATTTAAGGCATAAACGAGCCACTGCTGAGCACCACGCGGACCCGGCGCCGCAGTGCGATCTTTCGATGCGCGGCAGAGCCCGTCTGCCGCGCACCTTGAGAGCTTGAAAAGACTAAAAATGACCGTCAATCTGTATCCGCGATAAATTTCGATTGATGGTACTGGTACCGATACCCCGAACAGCAGACAGCTCCTCAGCCGAGTAAAAACGACCGAACTGAGTTCGGTAATCAACAATCGCTTGGGCTCGAGTCAGCCCAATACCCTCAAGTACGGCGGCTAGCGTCTCTGCGTTGGCTTCGTTAATGTTTACGGTTAAAGGCCCCTGCACGACGTCCTGACCTTCCTCAGACGGTGCGGCGCTGGCCAAACCAGCCACCAACAACAAAACCCCAAGACACTGCGTCCACATTCGCGTTCTCATCTTCTGCATTGAAACTCCTTATTTATTTAATTGTGCCTGGCGCGAACGTCAAAGCTCCTTAGCACAAGGCGCGCTCGGGACCTCACAACCAGAGGAGAAACAATAAAGAGGTGCCGCAAAGAATGCTGTGGTTAACGGCGTATTGGCGGATGCGATAACACCCTTAAAAGGAGTTGGTTACTCGCCTTCCAAGCCGAAAATCGGCCGTATGGATGCCCAGCCGCGGCAACTGGGACAATGCCAGCGCATGCGCTTGCCTTCAAACCCACAATCGCCACAACGATAGTTTGGTTTATCTGCAATCATGGTTTCTGCAAAATCCTTGAGCAGATGAAGGTTCTGCCGCATAGCACCTTCTGCATCACCGAGATTAATATCAATAAGCTCGATAAAACCTCGAAGCGTCGGGTTTTGAGTCATCTGGTTGGCAATAAAGCGCGCCAAGGCATCAGTGCCCTCTTGATCTCGAATAACACGTCCCAATGCCAACACCACCGAAATGGAGGGGAAGTGCGTTAAACAGTGCTCGAGGTAGCGACGATAAGCATCCTCACTGCCCATTGCCTGATGCGCTGTTTCCAACAAAACCATGGACTCGGCAACATAGACTGGTTCCTGCTCGATGATTCTTTCTAAAAAGCGAATTGCCGCCAGCGGATCACCAGCCTCAAGGGCAATTCGGCCTTGCAGCAAGCTGACGCGAGGGTTTTGAGCAAAATGTCCAATTGCATCAACGAGAAAGTCTTTAGCTGACTCAGGATCTTTTTGAATCAGGCTCAACTCAGCAAGCTCGCACAGGTAATGAGAGATTGCGCGTTCGATCTGAGCTTCCTCTGCGCCACCCGTGACCTGCGTTGCGATCTCAATGGCGCGATGCCAATCTCGTTCCTGCTCGTAAACCTGCAGCGCGATTTTCAGGCTTTCGCTACGGTATTGCGGGTTTTCAGCAGCAAGCGTCATTGACATGGACTCGGCTCTGTCAAGCAGCCCCGCCTGCAAATAGTCTCTGGCCAGTTCCATCTGAACATTGTGCCGAGCCGCCTGATCCAAGCGCGCCCACTTCAAAATATTCTCGTGTACAAAAACTGCTTTTTCAAGTTCACCACGACGGCGTAGCAAACCGCCAAGGGCAAGGTGCGTATCCACATTGTCATTGTCAACATTGAGTTCGGTAACAAGGGTTGCCACTGCCTGATCGGGCTCATCATTCAATAGATGCCTGAGCCCTAGCTCATAATAACGACTGCCTTTGCGCTCACGGCGTCCAAGATACCAACCGATCCCAATGGCCAGCAAAATGAGCGGGAGCAACATCCAGTCGCTCACTGAGCGTTCACCATTGCGCTGCTTTCGAAAGGGATGACCCGCACCATGATTTCGCAAACACGGCTTTGGATCAGTGCTTCCCGGCGAGCAACAGCGCTAAGATAGATTGTAACAAAACTCATGAGCGGTCTCTGCCAAACCATCGCCCGATCAGCGCCCAAAGACGCCCCAACACAATACCGACCACGAGCGTACCTGCCAGCCACCAAGATAATGGCAACTCGGGCGATCTCTGAGATAAAAACTGCAAGGAAACATCAAGGCTATTTTCGGTAGCAAGCAGAAAAAGTGCTATGAAAAGCACAAGTAAAATCAGTCGAAACAGTAAGCCTTTGATCCAGTTCATGGACGCATTTTACTCAATCTTAGGTAACCCACATCCATACTCCAGAGGGTGTCCAAGCCTAACTGCTGGGCAGACCTCATTCAATCAAATCAGCATTTATGCATCGATATGAGCGACTTCAGGATTTACCCGTTCGCGGAGTTCTTTACCTGGCTTGAAGTGCGGCACGTACTTGCCCGGCAAAGAGACCGGCTCTCCGGTCTTCGGATTACGGCCAACTCGTGGGGCTCGATAATGCAGCGAGAAGCTGCCGAACCCCCGAATTTCAATCCGCTCACCTCGAGCAAGTGCGTCGGACATATGATCCAGAATCATTTTAACTGCCAGTTCCATATCCTTGGCAGTAAGCTGGCCCTGAGCAGCGGCCAGCTTTTCAATGAGTTCTGATTTCGTCATGTCCTAACTATTCCGCGTCTGACGCAGCTCGGTCCTGCTCTTGCTTGATTAGATCACCAAGCGTTGCAGGCGTCACCGCGGCCACTTCACGTTCACGATGCTCTTTAACAGCAGTCTGTTCATCTGCCATATCCTTTGCCTTAATCGAAACCGTTAAGCCTCGGTTCTTGCGATCAACATTGATGATCTTCACTTCGATCTCATCACCAACGCTCAGCACGGTTCTTGCATCCGCTACGTGATCCATTGACAAGTCGCCTGCCTTCAAAGTGGCTTCCACGTCATCGGCCATTTGCAAAATAGCTTGCTTGACATCGACTTCTTTAACCACCCCTTTAACAATCGAATTCTTATCGTTGATCGCTGTGTAATCGGAGAAAGGATCCTGTTCCATCTGCTTCAGGCCCAGTGAGATTCTTTCGCGCTCTGGGTCTATTGCAAGAATCAAGGTTTCAATTTCATCACCCTTGGTGAATCGACGAACGGCTTGCTCGCCAGGCTCATTCCAAGAGATATCAGAAAGATGAACAAGGCCATCGATTTCTCCTTCAAGACCAATGAAGATCCCAAAGTCGGTGATCGACTTGATGTAACCCTTAATCTTATCGCCTTTACTGTGCTGGCCGGAGAACTCTTCCCAAGGATTGCCTTTACACTGCTTAATCCCGAGCGAGATGCGACGACGTTCTTCGTCAATATCAAGAACCATCACTTCGACTTCATCACCAACCTGAACCACTTTCGATGGGTGAATGTTTCGGTTTGTCCAATCCATTTCAGAGACATGGACCAATCCTTCAACACCTTCTTCCAACTCAGCAAAACAACCGTAGTCGGTTAGGTTTGTAACCTTGGCAACGGTTCGCGCGCCTTCTGGATAACGGCGTGTAATCGCAACCCACGGATCTTCACCCAATTGTTTGAGGCCTAGAGACACACGGTTACGTTCGCGATCAAACTTAAGCACCTTCACATCAATCTCATCGCCAACGGCAACAATTTCACTCGGATGCTTGATGCGCTTCCAAGACATGTCGGTAATGTGCAGCAGACCATCGATGCCCCCGAGATCAACGAACGCGCCGTAATCCGTAAGGTTCTTAACGATACCCTTGAGCTCATGGCCCTCTTGCAGGTTCTTGAGCAGCTCATCTCGTTCAACGCTATTTTCTGCTTCGAGTACCGCGCGGCGTGAAACAACCACGTTGTTGCGCTTCTGATCTAGCTTGATAACTTTAAATTCAAGGGTCTGACCTTCGAGCGTTTCATTGTCACGAAGCGGCCGCACATCAACCAAAGACCCTGGTAGAAAGGCCCGAATGTCGCGAATTTCAACCGTGAAACCGCCTTTCACGCGACCACTGATGTACCCTTCTATCACTTCTTGATCTTCGTAGACCTTCTCTAACACTTCCCAAGACTCATTTCGCTTGGCTTTTTCTCTAGACAGCTTGGTTTCACCAAAGCCATCATCAACTGACTCCATCGCCACTCGGACGGCTGCGCCAATCTCAATTTCTAACTCGCCTTTTTCGTTCAAGAACTCGGATCTTTGGATGATCCCTTCGGATTTTAATCCTGCGTGAACGGTGACCCACTCTGAGTCAATATCAACCACGACACCCGTGATGATTGATCCAGATTTTAATTCAACGGTCTTTAGACTTTCTTCAAATAGTTCTGCAAAACTCTCGCTCATGTATTTTTCCTTGGGGTTGACCCCCTCGCACCTTCCAACTTAGGCCCGTCCATTGATTAATCATCTGTTCAGCGTTGTTTGTTGGCACTGATCAAATAATTTCGTTTACTACTTTTGGTTACAACCTTTAGTTACAACCTTTAGTTACAACTTTTAGTTACAACCTTTAGTTACAACCTTCCTT
>JABGTE010000192.1 GCA_018647445.1 Gammaproteobacteria bacterium | reverse complement strand
CAATTTTGAGCGGCGATAGGGGAACTGACAATCAAACTCCCAGGTAAATCCCATGCCACCATGGGTCTGAATATTTTCTTTCGCCGCGTAGTAATAGGCTTGTATTGCGGCGACTCGGGCGGACGCCGCCGCGACTGGCAACTCACTTGAGTTCGTCGAAAGTGCCCAAGCACCAAAGTAGCAGTTACCACGGGCCAATGTATTTTTCACGTAAGCCGCAGCAAGCTTGTGCTTAATCGCTTGATAGGTCGCAATCGGTCGACCAAAAGCAAAACGCCCCAAGGCATATTCTTTCGCCATATTGAGGGCGGTATCGGCGCCGCCCACCTGCTCCCAAGCAAACAGTACCGCTGCCCGATTATACAGCTGCTGCAATTGAATCCAGCCCGTACCTGCCTCGCCCAGTAGTTCAGCGCTCGCGCCCTCAAAGGTAATCGATGCGTGGGACCGACTCGGGTCCAAAGTGGATACCACCTGGCGCTGACAACCCGGCTGATGTAAATCAACCAATGCAAGCACCGGGCCCGCGTCACTGCTCGCAACCACCACCGCAAAATCAGCAACATCGCCATCTGCCACAGGCAATTTCACACCGGTTATCGCCCCTTGGGCGTAACGCGTCGTAAGCTTCGCCACCGACAGGTGACCGCTTGCCTCTGAGTCGGCAAGGCAACCAATCACAGCGCCTGAAGCGAGTTTTGGTAGCCAAGCGGCTTTTTGAGCGTCGGACCCAGCGGCTAAGATCGCTTCTGTTGCAAGATAAACCGAAGACGAAAAGGGCAAAGGCGCCAAGCAGCGACCCAATTCTTCCGCAATTACCGACAGCTCAAGGTAACTTAATCCCAGACCATCGTATTCCTCTGGAATCACCGTTGCCGTCCAGCCCATATCAACGACCTTCTGCCAGAGACTCTGATCAAAAGCCGCATCGCCATCCAAAACCGTTCGAACAGCCTGGGGAGGGCATTCGGCTTTTAAAAAAGACTGCGCCTGCTCCCGGAGCATGTTCTGCTCATCTGAAAATTCAAAATTCATGGTGTGTTATCCCCTCAACATTATCGCGTTGTTTGTGAAACCGTGGTCATCAACTTGGTCCGAAGATTGCCAGCCCATTCTGGGCGCAATCGTTTGAGGCGCTACAGGCTCACCTTCCGGACCGCTTCAAGGTATCACGATGTTGTCAGGTGTCCAACTAGATCCTCCGAGAAGGGCCTTAGTCACAGGTTAAAATACAGAGATTAAGCGCAACTTTAAAAGGCGATACAAATCGCCGGTAAAGACACAACCGTTTTTTAATCCATGTCACAAGCGAGCGCGTCCAAAAAGGCAAAGCACAATAGCACTGATCACCCAGCCATCAATACAACCTGCTCGCCAAGTGACCTCGCATCGGGGCTTTGCCCGAAAGCCTTAATCCGACCCGCAAGACCACAAGCCCCTAACGCCGATAATCACCCAACCGAGAGTGACGGTAACCTTGGCTTTTATAGAGCGCGTCCACCAGCGTCTGTCCACGTTCATTGAGCAAGATGCCTGGGCCCATTTGATTCATCACGTAACCAAAAGATAAGCCCAGTTCTGGCTCCGCAAACCCGATACTGCCGCCAGCACCTGCATGTCCAAAGGCCTTTGGTCCGAGAATCAAACTCTCTAATGCACCACCGGGCCGGTCCAAATTGTTCATCGTTTTCATAAACCCCGCGCTAAAGTGGGTCGGCATCATTAAGGTTCGATCGATGCCGCCTCTGACCGCGGTTTCGGCCATCACCTGAACTTGGTCAGGGCTCATAAACTGTTTATCTCCCGACGTGCCCTCTCGGGCAAGCGGCGCGTACAATCTTGCCAAACCCCGCGCATTGGTCAGTCCGCCGCCTGCACCAAACTCAGTAAGATAGCTTTCGGGAGCGTCCGCTTTGAAACCGCCGGTATTAAAATACGCTTTTGCCGGAATCGATTCCGGATCCTTGATCAAGTGCTGGGTAAAGGCCGCCGGTGCCATGCCTCTTTGTGGTTTAAACCGCGCTAACCTTGCAACCCGATGATGCTCACGGCTCGGTAGGCCAATCCAAAAGTCCGAATCCAGCGGCTCAGCAATCCACTGCCTGAAAAATGCCCCTAAGGACTGACCGGAGATTCGCCGAACGAGTTCTCCTACCAACCAGCCAAAGGTTGTCATTTGATAACCGTGCTCAGTGCCCGGCGTCCAGAGTGGCGCTGCTTCTGCAAGGGTCTCGGTCATAAAATCCCAGTCCAAAAAGGCGCCCGGTTTTAAAGCGGTGTTTAAGGCCGGTAACCCGCCGGTATGGTTCAGCAGCATTGCAACCGTAGTGTCACCTTTTCCGGCTTGATCATACTCCGGCCAATACCGACTGACGGGGTCCGTAAGGGCAACTCGACCCTGATCAATCAAGAGATGGAGACATAAAGCCGTCGCCGCTTTGGTGCATGAGTGCACAACACACAAAGTATCGGGCGCCCAGGGCTTTTGGCGGCCTTGATCGACGAAGCCGCCGGTAAGGTCAACCAAAACCTGATCGCCCTGGATCAACGCCAGACTCGCACCCAGTTCTGATCGATCGGTAAAATTTTCAACAAATGCCGTGAGCAGCGATTCAAATTCTGGAACGCACCAGCCTGAGATCACGCCCGTTGGTAATTCTATTTGCCGCTCCATGCCGCCCATGCCTGATCAACCCGCTCAAAACCAGCATACACGGAAGTCGGGACCGGCTACACTTGCGGCTTTTTGAGGATGACTGCATTGACCGAGCAATTCGCACAAGGCAAAGGCTTTCTCGGATGGCGAATGGTTGGGGTGGCTTTTTTTGTCGACTTCATCGCAGTGGGATTCTTTTTTTACTCCTACGGCGTCTTCTTCAAAGCCATCGCGGTTGAGTTTGGTGATTCTAGGCTCGGCGTTGCGGTCGGAATTACCTTGACGCAAGGTGTTGGCGCCATCCTCGCCCCAATTCTTGGACGGGCCCTTGATCGCTACCCGCTAAAATTGATCATGGCCATTGGCGCCCTGTCGATGGGGACCGGCTTTCTGCTGCTGGGAGTGTCCTCAACCGCACTGCAATTTTATTTGATTCTGAGCATCTTTGTTGGATTTGGTGCTGGCGCGATGGGGCAATTAGCCACGTCAAAATTGGTCAGCAACTGGTTTGTCTTAAAACGCGGGATGGCCCTCGGCATTGCCGCGACCGGTATTTCCCTGTCCGGCGTCATCATGCCCAACATCAGCGCCGCATTGATTACCAACTACGGCTGGCGAGAAGGATTCTTGTTCTATGGCGCGGTGACCATTATTTTAGTGGTCCCCTTGGTGCTGAAATTTGTGATCTCAAAGCCCGAAGAAATCGGACAGTTGCCGGATGGCGAAACCGAGATTACTCGTCTTCCGACACCTAAACCGCCGTTAAAAACGCGTGAATTCTTAACCGATCGGAACTTTTGGATGCTGGTCATGGTGATCGGGCTTTTATTTTGTATCCAATCCGGCACCCTGATCCACATGGTGCCGCAACTCACAGATCGCGGTTACACCCTTTATAGCGCATCTTTCGTTGCCTCTTGCACGGCCGGGTTCGGTATTTTGGGTAAGCTAACCTTTGGCAGTCTCGTGGATCGTTGGGACGTCCGCCATGCTTTGTGGCTTGGTATTGGCAGCCAGGTTTTGGGTCAACTCATTATGCTGTTGCTGCCGGGTTACACGCCTTTTTTGATTGGCGCCTGTTTTTTTGGATTCGGTATGGGTGGGGTGGTCCCGATGCAGGGCGCCGTGGTCGGAGCGGCCTTTGGTCGCGCCTCATTTGGTCGCGTTTTAGGCGCAATGCGACCGCCTATGGCTGTCATCCACCTTGCTGGCGTTCCCTTTGCGGGCTGGATCTACGACACAACTGGCGACTATACCGCGGCCTTTACCACCTTCATCGTCTTGTATCTGTTCGCTGCAGCCGCCGTCATGGGGATCTCAGTGAATACCAAAGCCAATCGCGGACTTAACTGAACGGCTCAACCTTTGATCTTGCAAGTCGAATCCGGCGCCGAATTGTAATTCTCAACCAAACAAACGCAACGAGCGCAGTCACCGAAATACCCACCACACTTCCAATAAAAATTCCCCGGTAGCCGAACAGATAATTACCGACGAGTGCGAGAGGTACCGATAGAAAAAGCATTTGCAGCAACGAAATCGTGAGCGGCGGTCCTGGCATGCCAAGCGCGTTGAAACTCGACGTACTATTGGCCACCACCCCCATCAATCCCATGCCCATTGGAATAATCAAAAGGTAAACGCTCGCCGCTTCAATCACTTCGGGATCATCGTTCACCAAGGCAATCAAGCGAGGTCCCAGCCAATACAGACAAGCAAATGCAAACAGACCCCAACTCAAAGCGAAGATATTCGCGACCCGCAAAGCGCGTTGCACGCGTTCAAATAATCCTGCGCCCCAATTTTGGCCTACGAACGGCGCAACGCTCATAGACAACGCCCACATCACCATTGCCAGCATGGTTTCAATCCGGGAGGCAACGCTAAAACCCGCAACAACGGCCGCGCCATGACCCGCAAGCAGCCGGGTGATGACCGTTAACGAAATCGGTGAGATCAAATTTGCTGCAATCGCCGGCAACCCTACATGCAAAATGGCCCGGCTCGAACTGATGAAGCCGCCAAAGCTCCAGACCAGCAATCGGTCCTTCGCGACATAATAGCCGTACATTAAAAAGCTAATACCCCGAGCAATCACAAACGCGAGGGCCGCGCCGGTCAGACCTAGGCCCTCAAACCCCTCAAAACCAAAAATTAAGGGTGGACCAATAGCGATCTGAATCACCGCACCAACCGTCATCAAGTAGCTCGGTTTGACCGCATCGCCTGCCGCACGCATCAGTGATGAGCCCACCATTGCGATGGCAAAAAACGGTAACCCAACCAACCAGATTGTCATATAACCCCGCGCTAAGACCTGGGCTTGTCGGTCCGCGCCAAGCAATTCAAAAATTGGCGTTAAAAAAATGAAAACCAAAGCGGCGACCAGTGCCACAAAAATGAGCACAAGCACAAAGCTATGGGTGATGAGCCGTCGCGCACGATCCCAATCTGCAGCGCCAATACTCCGTGCCACCACTGAAGATGCACCGATCCCCAGCCCCATCGTCATGCCTTGCAAGGTCATAACCAATGGAAACGTGAACCCTAATGCCGCCAGCTCCAAGGTGCCAACGCGACCAATGTAGAGCGATTCCATAAGGTTTGCGCCCATCACGGCCACAAAACCAAACAACATAAAACCCGTTAATCGGACGAGATGCTCGGAAACCTCACCCTCAGTCATCGACCGAGCGGTTCTTGGTGGCGCCTTGGGCGTCTCACTTCCTGTTACTGGCTTGTTAATTTAAGGATCCTTTTAATGTAGATATCAGGCCGCCCACACACTCGCTGTTTTGATCAACATCAAGTTGAGCAAAACGGTGGTCGGGCGTTCCCGCCAAGGCGCGCTTCAAAAGTTTCGCCTCAAGATTACCGCCAGACGCAACAATGCCGATCTGGTCATTATTAGCCTGTGCCTCACGATCGACAAAGGCAGCAGCAAGACTGGCAGCACCCGCGCCTTCAACCAGGTTATCGGTGTGTTTGGCCATTACCCCAATCGCCCCTAGAATGGCCGCTTCATCGACCGCTATGATCCTGCTGACACCTTTTTTGATAATCGCTAAGGCTTTTGGATTCGCTAATCGAACCGCCAGGCCATCGGCTATGGAGTCTGCCGGCTCTGTCAAAATGGGCTCGCCTGCTTGCAGTGATCTCGGGTAGGTCTGAAAGGCATCGGCTACCACCCCGATAACGTCGACGGAATGGCCCAGCGCCGCCTTGGCAAACAGCACGCCGCAGATCCCAGAGCCCAAGCCAATAGGGACATAGATTTTCGTTAAAGCCGGCACCCTGGTTAAAAATTCATAAGCATAGGTTGCTACGCCGAGCACTAAGTCCTCATGAAAAGAGGGCACCAAGTGAAGCCCCTCGTCCTCAGCATAAATACGCGCATAGGCGACGCTTTCATCAAAGTCTTCACCATACTCGATGAGTCTTGCACCCAGCGCGATCATCGCTTGGTTCTTATCTGGATTATTGCCCTTTGGCACAACAATAACCGCCTTTAAACCCTGTCTCGCCGCTGCGAAGGCGATGCTTTGCCCATGATTGCCCCGCGTTGCGGCACACAAACCCTTAACGGACCGGGCCTTTAACAAGCGATCGACGTACACGAGCCCACCTCGAACTTTGAAGGCGCCCGTTGGCAAGTGGTTCTCGTGTTTCACCCAAAGCTTCGCGCCCAAAGCGTCACTCAAACATGGCCATGCTGTGGCGGGCGTTGGCGGCAGCACCTCGTAGATCAATTGCGCCGCTTCGTTGAGTTGATTAAGCTTGCTTTGATTCAATTGATGCGACGTCCCTTGCTAACTGGGCTATACGTGAAATCCAAAGTTTGCCGAACGATTATCGGCGGCTGGAATGGGTCTCCGAAAAAAAGTCGGTCCCTTTTGCAGTTGATATCGCATTTAGTCTAACACTCAAAAGATAAACCCAATGATCCTTCAAAACAATAAAGCCTTTCTATGCTTTTTCAGTCTGCTCCTTATTTTTACTCTGGCACCCGCCAGCGCGAGCACGCTCAGTTCATTTTCGGTGCCGAATTCAGACTTTACAACCCTCGCAAACCGCATTGGCGCCATAGAACCGACGAGTCGAACATTGGACCAAACTTTTCAGTTGGCAGTTGCAAGCTGGCGATTAGGTCGGTTGAAAACGGCCCAAACCCTAACCGGTCAGTTGATCAAAGCCAACTTTGCGCTCGGTGACAGCCTATATCTAAAGGGTTTGATTCATCTCACCGAGGTGCGGGAGGTAAACGTCTTTAAAAAAATAGGAACTGCCAAAAAAGCTCTCAAAGCTTGGGAACAAGCGATTAAAGCAGACCCTAATCATATCTTGGCGTTATTCGCCGTGACCGCTTTTTACGTCAATGCACCAAGCTTTGCGGGCGGGGACCTAGACGCGGCCAAAGCCCGGTTGCCGGAGATTTTGGCGTTGGACCCAGATTACCATCAGCTGGCCGCCGGACTCATCGCTGAAAAAGAAGACCAACCAGACCGCGCAGAGCAGCTGCTTGGCGAGGCCCGTACTGATGGCCCTGACCAGGTCATTATGTTGTTTCAGCTGGGACAGTTTTATTATCGAGCGGAGGACTACGAGCGCGCAGCACAGACCTTTGAAAGACTCCAAGACTATCCCTTGCGCTGGCACCATCCAGTTCCATCAATGATCAACCTGATGCGCGGGATGGCATTGAAAAAGCAAGGAGACTTACAAGCGAGCCGAGCAGTGCTTGAAACCGTGCGCGATGGTGCCCAAAACTCAGGCTTGAAGGCCTGGGCGGAAAAAGAGCTTGCTGCGTTTTAACACGTTGCTTTTGATGATTTTTCCGCCATGGATCGAGATAACACGCGTCCGATTACCAGGTCATGGGGATTCGCGTTCAGCTTAGCTCGTCGTAATCGTTGTGAGTGCTGAAAAATCTAAATCATAGACGTTCCAAGGATTGGCTCTTACGCGCTTATCCAGCATGACAGCATCATCTCCTACCAAGATACGCCATTGATTCGCACGCACCCCCTCTAAAATCACCTCTGCTGCCTCGTTTGCCGACATGGGCGCATTGTCGCGAAAGTCTGTTCCACGTTTGTGCATCGCCTCACGCAATTGATCATCACTCAAGTTCATCATCATCTCAGTCATCGGGCCAGGCTGCTTCATCAACTGCTCCCGAACCAAAAGCACTTCGTCAGCGCTCATGTCTAAGGGCGGCGTGTGACCCAATATTTTTCCGGAATTAATCGCAATAGAGGTACCGATGTGGCCGGGCATCACAACAGACACTTGAATGTGCGGGGCATTCAGACGCAGATCGTTAATCAAAGCCTCGGAAAAGCCCTTAACCGCAAACTTGGCTGCGGCATAGGCCGTATGCGGCACGGTCGGGCCAAGCGACGCCCAAAAACCATTAATACTACTCGTGTTTACAATATGGCCTTCATCGCTCTTGAGCAGCATCGGCAAAAACGCACGACAACCGTAGTAAACACCATACCAACACACCGCAAAGGTTTTTTCCCACTCATCGCGATCACCGGCAACAAAGCCGCCGCCGCCACCAATGCCCGCATTGTTAAACAGCAAGTGAATCGAATCACCATGGATGCTGGCAACCTCTTGCTGAAACCGCACAAGATCGGCTTCTATCGAGACGTCGCACAGATGGGTTGAAATCCTAACGTCACTCAGCGCGGTGCACAGTGCTTTGGTTTCTTGCATCGCATCCTCTGCGACGTCACACAACGCAATATGGCAATTCGCTGCAGCTAAGGCCTCACAGAGCGCCCGGCCCATACCGGTCCCACCCCCTGTAACCACCGCAATTTTTCCTGAAAAATCGTCCATACCAACTCCTTTTTACGCCTCGCCTGCGTCCTGATTGAGATAATGATTTGGCTTAAAGTGAAGCAGCGCCGCCAGTCCAATAAAAGGCGTTGCGGCGATTAACCCTGGTACGACACCTGCACCACGACTATCCAGCATCGCCCAAAGCAGCATGCTCAAAGCAACTTGCAAAACATAAAGACTGATCCATGGCCGCAACCAGGCTTTTTGGTGGAGGAGGCCATAAGCACCCAAGGCATAGATTAGCCAGTGCACAATGCCGCCAAGCTTTGCAGACCAGCCCGTGAACATAAGCCCAAACCAGACTTCTTGATCTTGGGCAATGGGCTTGAAAAAGAGATCAAATGGCAGGTACACAACGGTCATGTAAAGACAAAAAGCGAGTAGGGCATTCGCCCACCAAGCGCGTTGTTTTACATTTTTGGTAAACTCGCTGATCATCGCCATGGTTAGCCCGCTTTGCTGTCTTGTTGCGTTCCTCCGACTCTATCATGTCGAGACGTCGGCGCAACAAGCTCAGCAATACTGAGCCAACCAAGGCCAAAGCGGTTTAACGCTCGATAAAGCTCTTGAGCTGTTCCGATCGAGCAGGGTGGCGCAGCTTTCTGAGCGCTTTTGCTTCGATTTGACGAATGCGTTCTCGTGTTACCGAGAACTGCCGGCCGACTTCTTCAAGCGTGTGATCGGTATTCATATCAATACCAAAGCGCATGCGCAGAACCTTCGCTTCGCGCTCCGTAAGCGCCGTTAAGACATCATTAGTGGTTTCTCGAAGCCCTTCATCTGCTGCGTGATCAAGTGGCGACTCAACCGAGGTGTCACTCACCAAGTTCCATATAGTTGAATCATCGTCATCGCCCACTGGCGTTTCTAAAGAAATCGGCTGCTTGGCAACATCCAGCGCTTTGATCACTTTGTCTTGAGGCAATTCCATCTTAATACTGAGCTCTTCGATCGTCGCTGGGCGACCTAACTCCTGAAGCAGTTGACGGCTCAAGCGATTAATCTTGTTGACCGTTTCCATCATGTGGACCGGGACTCGAATGGTACGCGCCAGATCGGAAATGCTTCGCGTGATGGCTTGTCGGATCCACCAGGTTGCATAGGTTGAAAACTTGAAGCCGCGGCGATATTCAAACTTATCGACGGCTTTCATGAGTCCGATGTTGCCTTCTTGAATCAGGTCCAAAAAGTGCAGGCCGCGGTTGGTGTACTTCTTGGCGATGGAAATCACAAGCCGCAAGTTCGCCTCGATCATATCTTTCTTCGCAAAGCGCATGACATTGATCGCGGACTGGAGCGCTTTATTTGTTTCTTTAATCTCAGGAACGCTCAACCCGCGCTCTTCGGCAACCCGTCGCATCGTCTTAACGGCATGACGCAGGGAGACCCGGTTCGCTTTGATCTTATTCGCCCAGGGTTCTCCGGATTTCTCGAGACTATCAACAAAGGCGACATCGGTCTGACACACACCGTATCGCTCAAGGAATACCGCTGTTGGGATACCACACTTTGACACACACAACTGACGAATGGTTTTCTCTTGTTCACGGATCAAGGCCATGTCGGATTGAACCATCGCAACAATCGGGTCCATCATCGCAGGCACCAACTTCAGCAATGAAAAAACATCTTGGAGCTTTGAAAGGCCTGCTTGGTATTTCGGTGATCCTCGCTCGTGTTTGGCCGCCAACCGTCCGAGCGCCTTATGGGTTTTCGCAAGCGCTGCGAAGCGTGCCGAGACCATTTCCGGGTCCGGACCGTTATGCGTTTCGGTTTCACTTTCTTCGAATTGCCCGCTTGATTTTGCTTCAGCAATAAGCGACGTATCCGGAATTTCGGTTTCAGGATCGAGGAAACCTGCGATGATCGACGACACATCCAGAATGACATTCGGATCTTCTTGATTCGCCAAGAGTTTATCGTAGGCCGCTAAGATGTGCTCAACCGGACCAGGATAGGACGCGAGCACGCGCATTGCTTCACGAATGCCATCCTCGATTCGCTTGGCAATCACAATTTCACCTTCGCGCGTCAGCAGGGGCACCGTACCCATTTCGCGCATATACATCCGAACGGGATCCATGGTCTTTCCAGCAGCGTCGCTAATGTTCAGGAGCGATTCTTCTGAAAGCGTTTCTTCGGACTCGGACTTCAGATCGGCAAGATCCTTTGGCGCTACTTCGCAAATAACAACGTTCAAATCGGCAAACGCTTGGCAGATATTATCGAATTCTTCAGACCCTAATATTCTGTCAGGCAATGATTCGGTTAAAGTGTCAAACGTTAGATAACCTTGCTCTCTGCCTTTTTCAATCAGCGATTTTAGGACAGACTCAAGGTTCTCGACCTCATCATCCGCCTCGGTTGCTAAAACAATTCGGCTCGTCAGAATTTCCAGCGCATCCATATCATCGGCGGAACTGTTCTCAATTGCGTCACTTTCGATTATCGAATCGAAGTCACCTTCAGTCGTGTTATTTGCCATGTAACGCGTTCTCCCTGATTGAAATTGTTTTGGTGTCCCGGTTAAGGCCACATCGAAACCTGTTAAAGCTCTTTATCCAAGCTCTTTATCCAAGCTCTTTATTCAAATTTATTATTACTGCTCTTTATTCATACTCTTAATTCATACTCTT
>JABGTE010000024.1 GCA_018647445.1 Gammaproteobacteria bacterium | reverse complement strand
GTTTGCGCGCTATCGGTTAACGCCCAACAATCTTCGATCACCGAAGCGGAGGGCTATTCCTGCATGGGGGTCGATTACTCTAAAAAACAGACCGAACAGTTAGCGCTGCAGGACGCTAAGCGCCAAGCGGTTGAGTTTTCAAAAAGCTATATTGAAAGCGCCACCGAGATGGAAAACTTTAATTTAAAGCGGGATCTCGTAAAAGCCTTCGCTCAGGCGGAAGTCCAAGTGCTTACGATTATCGAGCAACAGTGGGACGACCCAACGTCTAGCGATTGTTACACCGTAAGAATTCAAGCAGAGGTTATTCCCGTTGCGCAGGATCTCAAGGAAATAGCAGAAGCAGGAGGGTTTCAGAATGACCCGAGTGCCCCGCTCACGGTTCGGATTTGGACAAACAAAGCCGAGCTGGTTGAGAATGAAGCCCTTAAGATCTATTTGCGTGGTAACAAACCATTTTTTGGCAGGATCATTTATCAGGATGCGAGTGGTTTAAAGCTTCAGTTGCTACCCAATCCCTACCGGCAAGATGCCTATTTCCAAGGGGGGGTGAACTACGAAGTACCGGGCGGTCTTGATAAATTTGACATGGTCGTACAGGGACCGTTCGGCAAAGAAACGGTATCGGTTTACGCCAGCACCGCGCCTCTAGGCGATATCGACACTAATAATCTCGGACCAGTACTCCAAGTACAAGCCCAAGATATCGCTAAAAAAACACGAGGGATCAAGGTCATCGCGCGGCCGGTTGATTCAACGCAAGGGAGCAATCAGGTGATCTCCCGAGTCAATGAATTCGCGGAGGATCAGGTCATGTTGACGACCCGGTCCGCGCCTTAGGTTTATCGGAGCATTTTCATGAAAGGGTATTTTATTTGCTGTCTGTGTCTGACTCTAAGTCTGGGATACAACGCAGCCACAGCTCAAGAGCTGAACATTGGGGATCTTGCCCCGGATTTTTCGCTGACTGCATCGGACGGTAAGACCTACACATTGAGTCAATATAAAGGTCGACAAGCGGTCGTCATTGCATTTTTCCCGAAAGCCTTCACTGGCGGCTGAACGCTTGAGTGCAAATCGCTGCGTGACAGTGATGACGCCATTCAAGATTTCGAGGTTGCCTATTTCATGGCAAGCACGGATTCTTTAGTCGATAACACGGCATTTGCAACCAAAAATGATGCAAGCTTTCCGATTCTTGCTGATCCAGATAAAAAGATGACCCGGGACTATGGCGTTTTAATGGCGGGTGCGTTTGCCAAACGATGGACCTTCTATATTGATGCGTCGGGCATTATTGTTTCAATCGACAAATCGGTCTCGGCGCGTACTGCCGGGGCCGATTTGGTTGCTAACCTAATTCGTTTGCAGATACCCAAACGGGCTGAATGAGACGACGCCGCGCTGCTGGTGAGGATGATTGACATCCGGCACCCTGTCCTTCGACGCGCGGCCCAAACCAGGTTGCATCTTCATTTGGCGATCCGGCCCGGCTTTCTGATCGTGGGAGGAGATTGCGCCTTGATGGCTTGCGTCACCGGACAAGGCGTGTGGTATCTCCGCTAAAAGACCCGCCCTAATCTTGTATAGTAGTTCTGATGACCGCCCTCTGCGATGGCAAAGCCAATTTGTAAGGTTCCTAAGGGGGTATCAGCACCAATAAAAGCGCCGAGTGACCCAAGTGCGCCGACAGCAGACACATCCTCAGTGTTATCCCAAGCGCCGCCATACTCCATTGTGACCCCGATCAGGGCATCGAGTGCCGGCAAAGCGGTATATCGCTGATAGTAGATGGCCGATACGACACCCATGGCGGCCCCGCGTCGGGCTTGGGTGCTCAGGCCAGTTAGCAGGCCGTAGCCGCCAATATGGAACTCGGAATTAATGCTGGGGGCATCAGTCGCCGCACCAAGATATAAATTGATGCCGAGATTGTGCTCATTTTTTTCGAAATAACGCCCGGCGCGGAGTGTCCATTGCCCATATCGATTCTCACTCCCCAAGGCCTCATGATAAAGCGACCAGCTGGCATCGATAATCGCCCCATGCGCTGGGAAATCAATATCATCGCGAGTATCAAACACAAAACGCCATTCCAAGCTCGACTCATCAAACCCTAAGTTGGTTCGTTGACTCAGGCCGCTTACGGCATGGGCCTTTCCTTCGGTGCGGCGAAGTCCGACCGTGGTTCGCCATCGGCCCTGATATTCAAAGCCGATACCGGCAGTCACTTCCAACCCACGTAAAGCATAAACCGTGGTTCTAACACCGTTTTCATAATCATAAAGTGCCTGGTCAGAATAACCACCCGTCAAATAGCCAAACATGTTGCCAGCTGGATCCAAGGGCCAATACAAGGAACTTTCAAGGCTGGGTTCATCGCCAATACTTGCACTCGTTAACCACTCTGCTCCATATTGAGAGACTTCCTGCTGAGAGTAGCCCAGCAAGAATGAAACTCTTGAGTCGTGCTTAAACTCGCTCTCTAGGTTAAACCCAAAATGTAGATAATTGGGCCCCCAGGCCTTTTCGTCGGCGCTGATGGCTAAAACGGTTTGATCTGCCTTTTGCGTTTGAGTAAATGAAACAAGCTCGAAATGACCTAGGCCATGAATACGGTTTACGTCGCGTGATACCTGTTTCAAATTGAACCGATCCCCTACTTTGGTGAAGATCCTATTTCTTAAAACCGTGTTGGCAAGTTCGGTTTCGTTCACTAAGTCAATGCCTGCAATGGTTGGCCTTAGGGCAGTCGGTTTGGTGACCGCGACGTAGGCCTCGCGGCTTTGCATAAAGGGTCTAAGCGCCTGTTGTTTTGCTGCGATTGTTTCTTCACCGACCTTAATAGCATCGGCCGCGGTGCTGAAGTCCACTGCAGAGAAGTCCTCAAGGTCGGGCACGACTAGGATGTCGTCTGCAGTGAGCCGCGCCTTCTGGATTTGAGTATTGTTCACGACGAGTAGCCTCGTGAGTTGGTCTGTGATGGTCAGCAAATTACCCAATGCCGCCTTTGGCAACATTGGTGAGGTGATGTCGACGACAATCAGTATGTCGGCACCCATTGCTTGCGCCAGTTCAACAGGAAGGTTGTTGGTAATGCCGCCATCGACGAGTAATCTGCCATGGACTTCGATCGGCGCGAAAACTGCGGGTACGCCCATCGAGGCTCTAAGCGCGACGGCTAAATTACCTTTATCTAACACCACCATTTCACCGGTCACAATATCGGTGGCCACCGCCTTAAAAGGCCTCGGTAGCGCATCAAAATCGATGATGTGGGCGACATGCTGGGTCATGGCCTGCAGGGCTAAAATGACATTTTGGCCTTGGATCGCGCCACTGGGTATTTTCAATACGCCGCCCTGATAGCCAGGCGTCCCTGGAATCGAAAACTGGTCTTCTCGAAACTTACGCTGCATGGAGCGATCTTGTCTGGGCACGTCATCAACTAGCGCTTGCTCCCAATCCATCTCAAGCATTAAGGTTTCAATTTCTCGCGCAGACAACCCTGAGGCGTATAAACCGCCGATAATGGCGCCGATACTGGTACCTGTGACAAGATCTACTGGAATGCGATGATCTTCGAGATACTTCAAAACGCCGATGTGAGCAGCGCCTCGAGCCCCTCCTCCCGCCAATACTAGACCAATCTTTGGGCGATCTAGCGCTGCAGCTGAAGACGGCCCGCTTGCGCTCAAACTCAAGCTCAAAAAGAGGCTCCAGATGATGCGTGTCAACGATAAAAAAACCGCGTTCAT
>JABGTE010000025.1 GCA_018647445.1 Gammaproteobacteria bacterium | reverse complement strand
TCTCGCGGCAACCAATGGCTATGCTGTGCTATCTCAAAGCATGAACCTCGGCTAAATCGGCGCTTGGACTCTCGGTTCTGCCTGCTCGCGCGTCGCCGCGGAGTAGGCAGGCTCAAAGATGAAGCGGTCGATCAAAGGCTAACATCACCGATTCCTGCATCGCTTCGGAGACCGTCGGATGCGGAAAAATCGTCTCAAGCAGTTCATGCTCGGTCGTTTCAAGTCCAATAGCCACGGTGAACCCTTGGATCAATTCGGTGACCGAGTCTCCAATGAGATGTGCACCCAATAAAGCACCTGTCTTCGAATCAAAAATCGTCTTA
This sequence comes from Gammaproteobacteria bacterium, assembly GCA_018647445.1. Classification (GTDB taxonomy): domain Bacteria; phylum Pseudomonadota; class Gammaproteobacteria; order Pseudomonadales; family Azotimanducaceae; genus UBA9926. The sequence goes on along the minus strand of JABGTE010000025.1, from coordinate 4,085 downwards.
ATCATGCCTTCGGTATGACCTGACACTACGGCCTTGCCGTTCGCGTAGAGCGGAAAGCGCCCGATCCTCAACGCGCGATCACCTGCATCCTGTTCTCTCAAACCAATACTCGCGATCTGCGGAAAACTATAAGTACAGCCTGGAATTCGATCTCGCTGCAGGCCTTGGACAAAATGCCCAGCAATCGTTTCTGCTGCAATCATCGCCTCGTGTGTCGCTTTGTGCGCAAGACATGGTGCACCGGCGACATCGCCAATGGCATAGATCCCAGGGACCGAGGTTTGCTGGCGCTCATCAACTACTACGAAGCCTTGATTCATTGTGACCCCCAAGGCTTCCAAACCCAGGCCTTGAACCCGACCTGCAACACCAACGGACAAGATCGCCGCGTCAAACTCAAGGGTTTCTCCAGCAATCGTTGCCTCGACACAACCAGCGACCGATGCCAGTCCCTCCAGCCCTTGGCCGACCTGAACGTTGATGCCTCGTTGCGAGAGCGCCTCAGCAGCCAGGGCCGATATATCGATGTCCTCAGCAGGCAAAATGTTCGGTGCAACTTCAAGTAAGGTGACCGCCGAGCCCAATGCTCGGTAGAAACTAGCAAACTCAACCCCAATAGCACCCGCGCCTACAATCAGTAATCGAGCGGGTAAGGCCGTAGGCGTCATCGCCTCCCGTGCACCCCAGATCTGCTGACCATCTATGGCAATCGGACCCAGACTCTTTTGTTCGGCGCCCGTGGCAATCACTATACTATCCGTCACGAGCACTTGATCACCAACCTGGACCTGCCCCACCGAGACAACGCTTGCGTCCCCCGTGAAGACCTCGATTTTATTTTTCTTCATCAGCTGCGCAATGCCCTGACTGAGCTGATCTGCTGCTTGTCTTGATTTTTGGACAATCTTTGAGAGATCAAAGCCAACCGACTTGGCTTCAATCCCGAAATCTGACGCAGAACACATCTGGGTGTATAACTCAGCGGAATGCAGTAACGACTTTGTTGGGATGCAGCCCCAATTCAAACAAGTCCCACCGAGCGCCTCGCGTTCAACTAACGCCACGCTCAATCCCAATTGCGCTGCACGGATCCCAGCGGCATAACCGCCCGGACCGCCGCCAATTACCACAACATCAAATTCCTTCATAACAGTAACCTATAGGGCTCAGACAGAAATTCAACCACGCTTGCCAGGAACTCAGCAGCAGGCGCGCCATCAACCGCTCGGTGATCCCAGGTTAACGATAAATTCATCTGTTTGGTTTTGATCGGCTTGTCACCGTCCCACGTTAGACCATCAAACAGCTGATTCACGCCCAGAATACCAGTTTGCGGCTGATTGATAATCGGCGTAAACGAATTCACCCCAAACATACCTAGCGCCGAAATCGTGAAGGTTCCGCCGGCATAATCATCAAGACCCAAGGTGCCGTTCCGGGCAGCCGTGGCCAGCCGAGCACTCTCTTGAGCAATTTCTTTTAAATCAAGCTCATGAACATTTCGGATGACCGGCACCAACAAACCTTCTGGAACCGATACCGCAAGCCCCATATGAATCTCACGCAAGAGCGTAATTTCAGTATCATCAAAGCGGCTGTTCATCATCGGATGCTGACCGAGCGCTTTTGCAACAGCCTTAATCACTAGATCGGTATAACTCGGGCGCGCTTCACCGTCCCATTCCTTGAGCAATTGCCCTCGCAAGCGCACAGCATCGTCCATCTGTGCGGTCATATCCATCGACAGCTGGGCTGAAGTCTGCAAGCTTTGGTGCATTCGTTGGGCGATCGTTTTGCGCATACCTCGAACCGGAACCGATGATCCGGCTAGCGGGCCTACTTGAGCGGGAGTAGCACTGAGCCGCGACGACGGCGCTTGATCCAGGTCACCTTGAACGATCCGGCCCTGTGGCCCGGATCCTTGAATTCGACTGAGGTCAATACCGCGCTCAGCCGCCAATCGGCGCGCAAGTGGGGAAGCCTTTACCAAGGCCTCTTGTGTCTGACCTGATATTGCTTGCGTCATTGCAGTCCCACTAGATTGCAATGACGCCTCGCTGACATCAGCCTCAACAATCCGCCCGCCAGGGCCTGAGCCAACCAAACCAACCAACGTGACACCCAACTCTCCCGCCAGACGACGAGCCGCGGGTGAAGATTTCAGCCGGCCATCAATCGTTTCTGCCACAATCGGCTCGGGCGCCGCACTAACAGCCGCGGCTGGCACCTCTGATTTTGGCGCATCGACAACGGCGACAGCAGGGCTAGCAACGCCTGAAAAATCTGCAGGGACTTCTTCATCTGCTGCAAAGATATAGCCGACTACGTCTCCGGGCGCGAGCATCACACCAGCCTCTGCTGTATGTTTCACGATACCGTCCATTTCCGCGTCGACATCGAGATTCACTTTCTCTGTTTCAAGGGAGTACAACATCTCACCCTTTTTCACAGCGGCGCCATCGGCAATGAACCATTCCGAGACCATGCCCTCGGTCATGGTCATACCAACTTTCACTAAATAAATTTCTCTGGGCACTGGTTTCCCCTACATGGTTCTTAAAAATATTTTTTGTTTGGCGGCCCGCAGCAGCGTCGCGGCTAAGTCAACTACCCAAGGTCCACGTCTTGAGATCCGCATTTCAATCCGTTGACCCGTTGCTATCACCCGTTCCCGTTCTCCATCGAGCGCAATCACAGACGGGCCTAGGGTACGGACGACTTGATCAAATTTCACCAAACGCGTTTTGCCAATATTCACTGTTGCGAACATCCCCGGCCCCATCGGCGCAAACAGCTGCCGACCACCTTCTCCAAAGGTAAGGTGCAACCCAAAGTCGTCTTGATCCGAGACCGGTCGTACCAGACCGCCAAGACTCGTTATGCCCACCGCTGCGGGCTCGGCACGGCATAACAGCGCCTCTTTAAGCTGACTCGGATCCAAGAGCGCCTTCGCACCGATAAAAGCATCCCGCGTAATGACCGCATCAATCAGCGCGATATCTTGTTCTTCATCTTCTATGTCGATTTCAATTAATTTCGCCTGACTGGCAACTGACCGACTTGCGACTTTACCCGTCGCAACCAGTCCAAGTGCCATACCAGCTACGGTCGCTTCAGCCATAACCGGAAACACGTTATTGGTTCCAGTCGACAGTGAAACCAATGTCGCGTCTTGCCACCCCCGAACAAATGCTCGATTAGTACCATCTCCGCCCAGCACCAACACAACGGCGCAATCCTTTTGCGCCATTTGCTCGGCGGCAACAATCGTATCCATCGCCGAGGCTGTACCAGAACTGGGCAATGCTTCGAACCGGACCCCACGCGGGATTGTAGTTTCCGCAATGGCCTGTTTTACAATGCCATGCGAGTCGCTCATATAAACAAAGCGCGTCGCGCCAGCCGCAATCGCGCCGATTACCGCTCGTCGCACAATGGCGAGCTTTTCACGGTTGTCAAATACCGAGGCCTTTCCTGCCAGGCGCCTAATATCCTTTCCGGAGGCAGGATTGGCAACCAGTCCAACAGCCTGCACGGCTTTAAATTCCCAACACCTTTTTCACTTCGGCGACGATGCGTTCGGCATTTGGAATATACAGCTTTTCTAATGCAGGACTATAGGGCACTGGCGAAAACGGCGCGCCGACTCTTGCAATGGGAGCATCTAAATAATCAAAAGCCTCCTCTTGCAACTGCGCTACAATCTCGCCGCCAAACCCCCCAAACCTCACGGCCTCATGAACCACCAACGCACGATGGGTTTTCTTGATGGACGCCACCGCCGTTTCACTATCGAATGGCTGGATGCTCCGAACATCCACCACTTCGCAGTCAACCCCAAGGCCCTCAAGTGTTTTAGCGGCAGCCAGGGCCTCATGGACCATGCGGCCCATCGCAAAAATTGAAAAGCCGGTTCCTTCGCGCACAACGGCGGCCTTGCCAAGGGGCACCTCGTACATTTCCGCCGGCACCTCGCCTTGCATCGCGAGACTCATTTTGTTCATCACGACAAAGACCGGATTATCATCCCGAGCAGCCGCAATAATCATGCCCTTAGCATCATAAGCATTCGACGGCATCAACAC
>JABGTE010000037.1 GCA_018647445.1 Gammaproteobacteria bacterium | reverse complement strand
GGGGATGAAGTGATGACCAATGGCGGATTGGCCGTAAAGATCGTGAAGGTTGAAGAGCAGTTTGTTCTCGTTGAAGTTGCCGCAGGCGTTGAGCTCAGATTTCAAAAAGCCGCGGTATCTGCGGCGTTGCCGAAAGGCACTTTGAAGTCCTAACCAACTAGACTGTCCTGACCGAGGTTGAATCCGTGTTAAATCGATATCCCCTTTGGAAAAACCTGCTAATTGTTGGCGTGTTCGTGTTGGGCATTATTTACGCTATGCCGAATTTTTATCCGCCAGACTACGCCATCCAGATTCAAAACGAGCAGGGCAGTGCCGCGGTGCAGGATCGAGAACTGACGGTCGCGTTATCGGCTTTGACGGAATCGGGTATCCAGATCAAATCGAGTAGTTTGGTAGACGGCAATGCTTTAATTCGACTCAGCACAGCAGATGATCAACTCAAAGCGCAACCTTTGATTCAGCGAGCGCTGCACGACCTAAATGCTAATTTTGTCATAGCGCTTAATTCTGCACCCACAACGCCCCAATGGTTGCGTGAAATAGGTGCGGAACCTATGAAGTATGGTTTGGATCTTCGAGGCGGCGTGCACTTTCTGATGGAGGTCGATACGGCAAGCGCTGTGGAAGATCGGCTTGAGGGTATGGAGCAAGATATCAAAAGGGCTTTCAGATCGGGCTCTGAAAGGGTTCGGTACGCGGGGACGTCGATTTTAGAAGGCCGCGTGTTGCAATTTCAGTTCGCAGACGAAGACGTGCGCAGCAAAGCAAGGCGTCAGGTAGAAGAGAGCTATCCTCAGTTTGTGGTCACCGAAAGTGATTTGCCGAGTAGTGCAGACGGCTTTGCATTGAATTTAACGATGAGTGACAGTGCGATTCGCGAGATCGAGGATTTTGCGGTGCAGCAAAATCTGCAAACCATCCGCAATCGAGTAAATGAATTGGGTGTCGCGGAACCCCTGGTTCAGCGATTGGGCCGCCAGCGCATTGTGGTCGATCTGCCGGGGGTTCAGGACACAGCAGAAGCCAAAAAAATATTGGGGAAGGTGGCGACGCTCGAGTTTCGACTCGAAGCGAGCCCTGATGCGTCAAGAGCCAGTACGCTGCCTCACAATTATGAGGGTCGAGCGGTGCGGCTAGAGCGAGACCTTATTTTGAGAGGCGAGCGGGTGTTTGACGCACAAGTCGGTTTTGATCCGGATAGTGGCCTGCCTCAAGTCAATATAACGTTGGACAGTGAAGGTGGCGAGTTGATGCATCGATCGACCCGGCACAATATCGGCCGACGAATGGCAGTTGTTTTTATAGAGACTAAAACGCGAGACCGCTATGAGTTTCAAGACGGACGCGAGGTTAAAATTTCTGAGCCCTACGTCGAAGAGCGCGTGATCTCGCTTGCCACTGTGCAGGCGGCCCTTGGCGTGAGCTTTCGGATAACGGGTCTGGCCGGCGATGAAGCGCGCGAACTGGCGCTCTTGTTGCGTGCAGGCGCACTTGCGGCCGACATGTTTATTGCCGAAGAACGGACGGTTGGCGCCAGCCTCGGTCAGGAGAATATCGAACTCGGTGCGACCTCCGTGCTGATTGGGTTTAGCTTGGTCGTGTTGTTCATGCTCGCTTTTTATCAGTGGTTTGGGTTGGCCGCAAATCTAGCCCTTATTGCGAATTTGCTGCTGTTGGTTGCCGTAATGTCGAGCTTATCAGCAACTCTGACCTTACCGGGTATTGCAGGGATTGTGCTCACAGTCGGGATGGCAGTCGATGCTAATGTGCTGATTTTCTCGAGGATAAAAGAAGAGCTCAGAAAGGGCACTGCGCCTCAATTGGCCATTAATGCCGGATTTGAACGCGCTTTTGTGACGATTCTTGACGCCAACATAACAACGCTCCTAGTCGCAATTATCTTGTACAGTATCGGCACCGGGCCGGTGAAAGGGTTCGCGATTACGTTAATGATTGGTATTTTGACGTCGATGTTTACCGCCATCATGGGAACACGGTCTTTGATCAACTTAGCTGTGGGCGGCCGACCTATCAAGCGTTTGGCAATTGGGTGGTCGCAGTCATGAGAATGGTTCCTTTTATGAAGTATCGCCAGGTTGCGGCCTGGAGCTCGGTTGCGCTTTTATTGGGCGCGGTCGCAAGTTTGAGCATTCAGAGCTTGAATTGGGGTCTGGATTTCACCGGGGGTACGCTGGTGGAAGTGAGTTACCCAGAGGCTACGAACCCCGAGCAGATTCGTCTGAACTTAGATAATGCCGGCTGGAATGGTCATGTGGTGCAATATTTCGGCTCGGATCGTGACATTTTGGTTCGAATGCCCCCTCAAAAAACGCTATCAGATAAAGATAATGCGCGCTTAGGCGACAGTTTGTTTGCTGCTTTGAGCGCGTCTGCAGACGGGCAGATTGATCTGAGACGGAGCGAGTTTGTCGGCCCGGCAGTTGGGGAAGAGCTTGCGAATCAGGGTGGGTTGGGGTTGCTGGCGGCGCTGGCGATGGTGCTACTGTATGTGTCGTTTCGGTTTCAGCTTAAATTTGCAGTGGGTGCGGTGATTGCGCTTTTTCACGACGTTTTGTTCACCTTAGGAATTTTTTCGTTGTTACGCTGGGAGTTTGATTTAACCGTGCTGGCGGCGCTGCTTGCGGTTATTGGTTACTCTTTAAACGACACGATTGTGGTGTCAGACCGAATTCGCGAAAATTTTCGTCAGTCGCGACGCGGTAAATCAAGCGATATTATTGATGAGTCTCTAAACCAAACGTTGGGACGCACAATGATCACGTCGTTAACAACCCTTTTGGTACTATTTGCACTGCTGATCTTGGGCGGTGAATTAATCCGAGGTTTTGCGATCGCTTTGATCATTGGTGTCGTGGTGGGGACCTATTCTTCAATCTACGTTGCGGCCAATGTCCTGTTAAGGCTGAATTTAAGTCGGGAAGATCTCATCGTACCCGTTAAGGAAGGCGCTGATCTGGATGGTGAGCCATAGCGGCTCGGAGCTGGCGGCAGCTCTGGCTTGACGCATTCAGATAAAGGCTCCGTTGCGATAGCGTGCGCGGGTGATTAAGGCGTATGCGCGCTCAAAACTCTAACCTCGATTATTGCGCCAGGCGACCTGCGACACGCTGGGTTGGTTCAGGCGCAAGGCGGCGCTGATCACATTTTGCCTAGCGTTAATAAGGGTAGCGGCGGGATTCGTTGATCTTAATCGCCCCTAAGGAATTGCCTTTAAGGAAAGGGCGCAAAGGAGGCTGGCGCGCAAAAGCCAAAATCTTAGGTCTGGACGACGCTCAGGTCAGGTGCGACCTGGTGAGCGAGCCAAGCGTCTTAAACAGCCTTGGGTTTGCCGCAACCAAGTTGCCAGATTTTAAGTGCTCGAGACCGCCTTCAAAGTCGCCAATTAACCCGCCAGCTTCTTGAACAATCAGGCAACCTGCTGCGATGTCCCATAATGCAAGGTTATGCATCCAAACGCCGTCGAGCCGACCCGCCGCGAGTGAGGCGAGTTCGAGTGCGGCGCTGCCCGGCTCGCGGTAATTGCCTCCGGCATTCACCAGCGCTGCCACCGTTTTGCTATGGCCCTCAAATCGGTCGTGCCGATAGGATCCAGCGCTTGCAAAGAGTCCGCCCTCCGGTTTTTCTCGGTTAGAGACGCGAATCTTTCGTCCGTTGAGTTGCGCGCCGCGCCCTCGTGAGGCGATAAATTCCTCTTGCGTAATGGGGTTAATAATAACGCCAAGTTTCAACTTACCCAATTCCATGCAAGCGATCGAAACGCAGAAGTGTGGAATTTGTCGACTAAAATTGGTGGTGCCGTCGATGGGGTCGATAATCCAATGGTAATCCGAGTCTCGCGTTGCTTCGGTTTTCGCGCCTTCCTCACCCGTGATCGCATGGCTTGGAAATGTTTTTCGGATGGAGTCTGATATAATCTGCTCCGCTTCACGGTCTACATTGGTCACGAAATCATTCGTGCCCTTCTCGGTTGTTTTAACGAGGTCTGGGCGATCGTAAGCTCGAACGATATGACGGGCTGCTTCTCTGGCGGCCCGCAGCGCAATATTGATCATCGGTTCCATAAAGCGTTCGGTGTGGTGGAAAGAGGGCGCATCATACCAGATCTGCCTCGTTGAACAGTAGATAAAAGGATCTTCATCATGACGAACCCCCATCCATTGCGGGCGAAAGTGCGCATTGTCTTGGTTGAAACCTCTCATCCAGGCAATATTGGCGCCGCAGCTAGGGCCATGAAAAATATGGGTTTGGATCGCCTTTATTTGGTGCAACCCGTTGACTATCCGAATGAAAAAGCGGTTTTTCGGGCGGCAAGCGCGAGCGATGTATTAGATCAAGTGGTGGTATGTGCGAGTCTGCAGGAAGCGATTAGCGACTGCAGCTTGGTGCTGGGTACATCGGCTCGGCAACGGAGAATTCCGTGGCCCTTAGTGACACCTAAGGAAGCGGCGAACAAAATCACCGAGCACGGCTCGGCGGCTGGTGACATAGCGATCGTCTTTGGTCGAGAATCGAAAGGGCTGAAAAACGAAGAACTGCAGCAATGTCAGTATCACGTGAACATTCCAACGAGTGAAGCCTACAGTTCCTTAAACTTAGCGATGGCCGTTCAGGTGCTCAGTTATGAATTGTTTTGCGCCAGTGAAGCGGAAGCTTCTGCGCGGGTTTGGGATCAACTGCCTGCAACCAATACCGATCTCGAGCACTTTTTTGGACACCTTGAGGCGACCTTGGCGGAGGTTGGCTTCCATGATCCAGACAATCCCCGGCAATTGCTAACCCGACTAAGGCGTTTGTTCTTGAGGATTGAACCGGATCAGATGGAAATTTCAATTTTAAGAGGTTTCCTGAAAGCTGTGAATGACACGACTCGCAGGAAATCCTAAAATTTGGGATACCCGACTAAAACGCTTGGTTATTAGGGGCGCCTGCATTAAACTGGCGTCCTTGGTCGGATGGGTTGATGTTTTGATGTCCGACGCGCCTTAAGGCTAGATTGCCCCCAAAAGCATGCGGGCGAAGTGATTCTCGGTAAAGCGTCGCCGACGCAGGTTGTAAAGGGCGTACCTAGTCTTGGAAAAGCGGGTTGAGGATAAGAAAACGCTCTGCGAACTGGCAGGGCCATGAGTGGGAAAGACTCAGCGTCGTCATCCAAATTGATTGAGAATGCGATCATTAGATGGAAAGGTTTAGCAAGCGCTGACGACAACAGCGCCAAGGCGCGCATTATTGGAGACCAGACAAAGCGATGAAGCTGACAGCAAAAGGTCGATATGCGGTTACCGCAATGGTGGACTTGGCGGTTTATGGTGACCAAGGCCCAATCTCTCTGAGTGAAATCTCCGAGCGGCAATCGATTAGTCAACCGTATCTCGAGCAGTTGTTTGCGAAGTTAAAGGCAAATCATCTGGTTCTGAGCGTTCGTGGACCTGGTGGCGGGTATCGATTGGGTCGGGATAGTCAGGATATTGATGTCGCGGATATTGTTGCCTCAGTGGATGAGTCGGTGGATGCAACCCGATGTGGTGGCAAGGCCGATTGCCAGGGCGGTGAGATGTGTCTGACTCACGAACTTTGGTCGGATCTAAGCGATCAGATTCACAGCTTTTTGAAAGGGGTCAACCTGGCGAGCCTTGTTCAAAAGAACCAGGTACGCGCAATTGCCACCAAGCAAACACTGGATCAATACGACCAGATAGGAATCCAAGCCGTACAACTAACGGATTAATGAGGTTGAGGAAACAATGAAAGCACCGGTTTATTTTGATTATGCAGCGACCACGCCAGTCGACCCGAGAGTCGCCCAGAAAATGAGCGAATGTCTGATGACGGAAGGAAACTTCGGTAACCCAGCTAGCCGCTCACATAAGTTTGGTTGGGAGGCTGAGGAAGCAGTGGAGCTCGCCCGTAAGCAGGTCGCGGACCTGCTCAATTGTGATCCACGAGAGATTGTTTGGACCTCTGGGGCAACCGAGTCCGATAACCTTGCGATTAAAGGTATCGCGCAGTTCTACAAGGGAAAAGGCAAGCACCTTATTACCTCAAAAATTGAGCACAAGGCGGTTTTAGATACTTGCCGGCATCTAGAGCGGGATGGTTATGAGGTCACCTACCTCGAGCCGGGCGAAGATGGGCTGATTACACCCCAGCAAGTGGCTGACGCGATTCGTGAGGACACGACCTTGGTGTCGGTCATGCACGTTAATAACGAGATCGGTGTGATCAATGATATTGCAGGAATCGGTGAGGTCTGCCGTGCTGCTAAGGTGTTTTATCACGTGGATGCGGCGCAAAGCGCTGGCAAGATACCAGTCGATTTAGAGTCGCTGAAAGTGGATTTAATGTCTTTGTCTGCCCACAAGATGTACGGGCCGAAAGGCGTTGGCGTTTTGTATGTCAGGCGCAAGCCGAGAGTGCGTTTGGAGGCCCAGATGCATGGTGGTGGTCACGAGCGCGGCATGCGGTCCGGCACCTTGGCAACGCACCAACTGGTGGGGATGGGTGAATGTTGCAGAATTGCCCAGTTGGAGATGGCCTCTGAAGCCGATAGAACGCTTGCGTTGCGCGAGCGGCTTCGGCGTGGCTTTGACGATATGGAGGAGGTTTACGTCAATGGCGACCTGAACGCTCATGTCCCTGGCATCATCAATATTAGCTTCAATTATGTTGAGGGCGAGTCTCTCATTATGTCGCTGCCTGAAATCGCATTGTCGAGTGGATCTGCTTGTACTTCGGCGAGTCTTGAGCCCTCCTACGTGTTAAGGGCGCTTGGGATGAACGATGAGTTGGCACATAGCTCTTTGCGTTTCTCTGTTGGGCGGTTTACTACAGAGGAAGATGTAGATGGCGCGATCGAACAGGTTCGGCACGCGGTTGAAAAATTACGAGAATTGTCGCCACTTTGGGATATGTACAAGGACGGCGTTGATCTAGACAGTATAGAATGGGCGGCGCACTAGCGCGAAATACAGCGAGTTAACGGAGCAGTCAAAATGGCTTATAGCGACCAAGTAATGGATCATTATCAGAACCCAAGGAATGTCGGTAAATTCGACGATCAGGATGACCAAATTGGCACCGGTATGGTGGGTGCGCCGGCCTGTGGTGATGTGATGCGACTTCAAATCAGGGTCAACGACGAGGGTATCATTGAGGACGCGAAATTTAAGACCTATGGGTGCGGGTCAGCGATCGCCTCGAGCTCGTTACTAACCGAATGGGTCAAGGGGCGAACCCTTGATGATGCGGCGCAGATCAAGAACACTGAAATTGCGGAAGAATTGGCGCTGCCACCCGTTAAGATCCATTGCTCGGTGCTTGCCGAAGATGCGATTAAAGCAGCTGTTGAAGACTACCGTAAGAAACTAGCGGCACAGGCATAGATCGCGGCCGGTCAGAGCGAGGTTAGGGGCTTTTATGAATATTAGTTTGACAGATACGGCGGCGCGTCATGTCCATGGTTTTTTGGAAAGCCGTGGGCGTGGGCTTGGTATTCGCCTAGCGGTCAAAACCACTGGCTGTTCGGGGCTTATGTATGTGATCGAGCCGGTCGATCAGCCTGCCGAAGAAGATGTAAGCTTCGAGACCCAAGGCGTGAAAGTCTTTATAGATCCCAAAAGTTTGATTTATGTCGACGGCACCGAAATGGATTACGTTAAGCAAGGTTTGAACGAAGGCTTTGAGTTTCGAAACCCGAATGTCAAAGGTGAGTGCGGCTGCGGCGAAAGTTTCACCGTTTAGCTGAGTAGGTCTGGTGAATTTTAGCCAAAATTTCTTTGAAATATTTCAAATCAACGTTGCGTTTGAACTTGATGTGCCAGACCTAAGTGCGCGTTATCAAGCGCTGCAAAAGCGAGTGCACCCTGACCGATATGCGGGGAAAGGAGATCAAGCAGAACGGTTGGCCACCCAATGGGCAACCCAGGTTAATGAGGCATACGCGACGTTATCAGAGCCTTTAGCCCGCGCGAGCTATTTGCTTGATCTGCAGGGGGTTGTACTGGCTCAGAATCCAACGCTTGATCCAACATTTTTATTTGAGCAAATCGAGCTCCGGGAAACACTGGACGAGATTCGGCAGGCAGGGTCCGTAGCTCGGGCTGAGGCGTTTATACACGCGCTTGCAGAAAAACAAAGCGCTGAAGCACAAGCGTTTAACGACTATTTCAAAGCCGCAGCGCTGACTGAGGCAACGACGTGCGTGTATCGCATGCAATTTTTAAGCAAGCTTTCTCAGGGCGCTAAAGCGCTAGAGGAAGAATTACTGGGTTATTAGTATGGCGTTGATTCAAATTACAGAACCCGGACAAGCACTTGACCCCCATCAGCGGAAACGGGCTGCGGGGATCGATCTTGGCACCACCAATTCTTTGATTGCGGCCGTCCGACAGGGCCAAGTGGACGTTTTAAAGGATTTGTCTGGCGAAAGTATGCTGCCCAGTGTGGTGCATTATTCCAGTGCGGACGTAACGGTTGGCGCTCAGGCCTTGCCTTTTTCTGCCTTGGAACCTTTCAATACCATTGCCTCGGCAAAACGGCTGTTAGGGCGTGGGCAGGCTGATCTGGACGGCAGTGCCGGAGATCAGCACTATGACTTCGCATCGGACGATGGAGGTATGGTGCGTCTGCAAACGGCCGCCGGTGTGATCAGTCCGGTTCAAGTGTCAGCGGAAATATTAAAAGTCTTATCCGATCGGGGGGCCGCAACCCTTGGCGGGCCGCTCGACGGCGTGGTCATTACTGTGCCGGCCTATTTTGATGACGCGCAGCGCCAAGCCACACGGGATGCCGCGGCTATTGCTGGACTTAATGTCCTTCGTCTGCTGAATGAGCCAACCGCAGCGGCGGTGGCCTACGGGCTCGATAGTGGCGATGAAGGCCTTGTTGTGATCTTCGATCTGGGGGGCGGCACCTTCGACGTATCGTTACTGCGATTGTCTCGTGGTGTGTTTGAGGTGCTTGCAACGGGCGGGAATTCTGGTTTAGGTGGCGACGACTTCGATGCGCTGATCGCCGAGCTAGTACTTGAAAAAGCGCAACTGGAGGGCGGTCTCGATGCCCCATCGCGTCGACAGTTGATGACTGAGGCCCGGCGAGTTAAAGAATTACTGTCGAGTCAAAGCGAGGTCGATGTCACGTTGGCCTTGCCGAGCCTGCAATGGCAGGGGTTAATCCATCTTGCAGAGTTTGAGGCCAAAGTTTCTGGCTTGGTTGAAGAAACCATTAAAGCTTCCAGACGCGTCTTGCGAGATGCGGGGGTTACGGCGACCGAGATTAATCAAGTCGTCTTGGTCGGTGGCTCAACGCGAGTGCCCTTGGTCCGGTCGGCGGTTGAGGCCTTCTTTGGCCGCGCCCCGTTGACTGAAATAGACCCTGATCGCGTGGTAGCCTTGGGCGCGGCATTGCAGGCGGACGTCTTGGTGGGTAACAAACCGGATGATGAAATGCTTTTGCTGGATGTCTTGCCCCTGTCTTTGGGGCTCGAAACCATGGGCGGATTGGTCGAAAAAATAATCAGCCGAAATACACCCATACCGGTCCAGCGCGCGCAGGAATTTACGACCTACAAAGACGGGCAAACGGCGATGTTGATCCACGTCCTACAGGGCGAGCGGGAACAGGTTGCAGATTGTCGATCGCTTGCCCAATTTGAGTTAAGGGGAATTCCGCCGATGGTCGCCGGTGCGGCAAAAATACAAGTCGTGTTTCAGGTCGATGCGGACGGATTGTTGTCGGTTTCAGCATCGGAACTGGCGACCGGTGTTTCAGCTGCAATTACCGTTAAACCTTCCTACGGTTTGTCCGACACAGAAGTGACCGATATGCTCAAAGCATCTTTTGCCTATGCGAAAGAAGATGCGGCGGCTCGGATGTTGCTCGAAGCAAGAGTTGATGGCCAGCGCTTGGTCGATGCGCTCTTAGCGGCGATACAGCAAGACGGCCCTGCGCTTTTGGCCCCTGAGCAGACGCAAGCTCTGCAGCTTGGTATCCAGGCGCTCGAGGCGGCCCTTGCTGGGGATCAGGTTCAATTGATTGCAGCAGAAACTCAAAATCTCAGTGAGGCGAGCGATGATTTTGCCGCCAAACGAATGGATCAAGAGGTCCGAAAGGCTCTAACGGGGCAGTCCCTCGATGGGGTTTTAGGTGAAAATCAAGCAACAGCCGATGAGGCTCATGAGATGACACAGGAATAGAGGATGCCAAAGGTCGTAATTTTACCGCATGTCGAACGCTGTCCAGACGGAGCAGTACTCGATATCGCCCCCGGTGAGGTGCTCATTGATGCGGCTTTAGCCCACGGGATTAAAATTGAGCACGCCTGCGAGATGGCTTGCGCTTGTACAACGTGCCATGTCGTTGTTCGGGAGGGATTTGATTCATTGGAGCCATCGGATGACTTAGAAGACGACCTGTTGGATAAAGCCTGGGGTTTGGAGCCAGACTCTCGCTTGAGTTGCCAGTTTGTCGTGGCGGATGAGGATTTGGTCATAGAGATTCCTCGGTATACCATTAATCAAGTCTCCGAGAGTCAATAACCTTGTGATGAAATGGACCGACACGCTAGAAATCGCCCTTGCATTAATTGATGCGCATCCCGACGTAGATCCGTTGACTATTCGTTTCACAGATCTAAAAGCTTGGGTTGAAACGTTACCCGAATTTGACGATCAGTCAGACCGGTGCGGCGAGAGAATCTTAGAAGCAATTCAAATGACCTGGATTGACGAGGTCGAATAGGGTGAATTAGGGCGGTAATACACTATTTTGCTGGGTTAATCGCGCGTATAATACGGCGCCTCAAAAACAGTAATTTATCAGTGGAGTTGTCATGGCCTTAGAACGCACTTTTTCTATTATTAAACCTGATGCAGTGGCTAAAAATGCCATCGGTCAAATTGTCGGACGGTTCGAAGCAAATGGTCTGCAGATCGTTGCACAACGAATGGAGCATCTCACAGAAGAGAAGGCCAAAGGCTTTTATGCTGAGCATGATGGCAAAGGATTCTTTAACGATCTGGTTGCGTTCATGACCTCAGGGCCAGTGGTTCTCCAAGTTTTGCAGGGCGAGAATGCGATTTTAAAAAACCGCGAGTTAATGGGTGCCACCAATCCTCAAGAAGCGGCCGCTGGAACCATTCGAGCCGATTTCGCACAAAGCATTGATGCGAATGCGGTTCATGGCAGTGACGCGCCTGAGTCTGCTGCACGAGAAATAGCCTATTTCTTTACCCCTGAGCAAATCTGCAACAGATGAAGCAGATTACGCCAGAAAAAATTGATTTACTGGGTCTGAGTCAGGCCCAGATGACATCGGTTTTGGCTGGTTTAGGTGAAAAGCCTTACCGCGCCGCTCAGGTCATGAAATGGTTGCATCATCGATCGGTTATGAATATCGATGACATGACCGATATCAGTAAGAAGTTGCGGACAGAGTTCGAGGCTGGCGCTGAAATTCACGAGCCTGAGGTTTTATCCGAAAAGGTCTCGCGGGACGGCACGCGAAAATGGTTAATGCAGTCTCGATCCGGCAGCGCTATTGAAACGGTGTTTATCCCGGAAGGTAACCGCGGCACGCTCTGCGTTTCCTCCCAGGTGGGCTGTATTTTAGATTGTAAGTTTTGTTCGACTGGTAAGCAGGGCTTTAACTCTAATTTGACCGCCGGTGAGATTGTTGGTCAGTTGCGGATGGCAGAGCGGCGTTTGCGGGCGGAGTATGAGGATCGGAATCGGGTCGTTACCAACGTGGTACTGATGGGCATGGGCGAGCCGCTCCTTAATATCGATCAAGTGATTCCGGCGGTGTCGGTCATGATGGATGACTTGGGCTATGGGATATCGAAGCGCAAGGTCACGATTTCGACCGCTGGCGTGGTCCCAGGTATTCTGAGGCTAAAAGAAACCACCGATGCCTCGTTAGCGATCTCGCTGCACGCACCTAATGATGCGCTCCGGGATCAGCTGGTGCCGATCAATCGCAAATACCCCATCGCGATGTTGCTAGATGCTTGCCGTGATTACGCCGAAAATTTAGGCGAGAAGCGGACAATCACCATCGAGTACACGTTGCTTGATGGCGTCAATGATCAGGCCGAGCAGGTTCGGGAGCTGGCGGTTCTGCTTAAAGATTTCCCCTGCAAAATTAACTTAATTCCATTTAACCCTTACCCGGGCACTGCGTTTAAGAGACCGTCCGCTGCGAGTGTTAGATATTTTCAAGAGTATTTGGTCGGCAAAGGCTTCTCGACGATGGTGCGGACCACGCGTGGCGACGACATCGATGCGGCGTGTGGTCAGCTTGCGGGCCAGGTAGTTGATCGAACCTCGCGTAGCGCGCGGTACCAACGCATCGCATTGCAGGCGGCGGCGGAATGAGAGGGATCGCGTTCGGTCTGGCGCTTTTATTAGTGATGGGTTGTGCCGCTCAAAATCGGGGCGGCGCATCAGTCGATCAAAACGAAGTCGCGGCGCGGGCAATTGAGCTTGGGACGGCGTACCTGCGGCAGGGTGATTATGGCCGAGCTAAAGATAATTTAATGAAAGCGCTGACGATCGATGATCAATCAGCACCGGCTCATCATACCTTGGCGATTGTGTTCCAGCAGGAGCGCGAGTTTCGACTGGCGGAGTCTTATTTTAAGCGTGCGATTGCGCTCGATCCAGAAATGATCGCCGCGCGCAATAATTTTGGGGGTTTCTTGTATGCTCAAGGCCGCCCAGTTGAAGCGGTTGAGCAGCTAACAATTGCAACCGAGGATCTCTTTTATGAGCTCAGGCCCCAGGCCTTTGAGAATTTAGCGGTGGCTTACCTTGCCCTGGACGACCGGCTTGCTGCCCGCGATGCCTTTGAACGCGCCGAGGCGCTGAATCCCAGATTGCCTAGAACGTTGCTTGAGCTAACCCTCTTGCATCTGCAGGATCAAAACTACCCAGCAGCGAAAGCTCTGTATTTAAGGCACCGAGCAATCGCGCCTGAATCAGCAAGAAGCTTGTCTGCGTGTGCAAAAATTTATGCCATTTTTATAGACGCGGCTGAACGCAGCCGATGCACCACTGATTTACTTCGGATCTATCCAGCCTCGATGGAAGCTTCAGAGGCGGTCGCGGAATCCCAAGGAGGGGTGGATGGGCGTTGAAGAAATAGGAGAGGCTAGCCCGTTAACGGTCTCTGAGCAATTAAGACAGGCTAGAGAAGCGGCTGGTATGACCCAAGCGGCGGTTGCCGAACAGTTATTCTTGACCGAGACGTACATTCGGGACATGGACAGTGGTGATTTCCATCGCTTACCGAAGCAAGCGTTTGTCCGGGGCTATCTGCGCAGTTATGCACGGGTCGTGGGTCTTGATGGCGGTCAATTGGTGCAACTATACGATGAGGCCTTTCGGGAAACGCAGCCAGATACCCCGGCAGATGTTGCCGTGAACGTGAAGGAAAATCGATTCTCTGGGCCAGTTGTGCTCACCGGTGTGATTGGATCGGGGATTGTTTTGATTTTGGTGCTCCTGGTGTGGATGTTGACGTCGGGCGATGACCGGGTTGAAGCAGAAGCGATAACGCCGCCAACCGCCGAGCCGGTTCTAGGGGATAAACCCAGTTCCGAGATCACGGGGGGTGCGTTGACTATTCCCAGCGACGTTGAAACCGCGCCGGTTGAACCCGAGTCTTTAGACAAAACGCTTGACCTAGAACCGACTTCCGAACGTGAGGCGCCAGCATCAGGGGGGGAGGCCAATTTCGAACGGCCGGCGGCCGTTGTTACGCCAGAAAATGAAATCGCAAAGTCCGAAGATCCAACGCTGGCAGGGATTAATAAAGATGCCGACTCTCTGGATTTGCCGATGGCAAGGTCTGATTATGAACCCTTAGCGACTAGCCGCAGCGATCTAGAGGGCTTGGCCGATGAAGCGGCAGGTATCGATCAATTGAGCGGTCAGGCGCAAGCAGGCTTTAATCTTGACGCTGAGCGAGGGGTTTCAAAACAAGTCGAAATTCGGCGAGAAAATCGAGTTGATGGGCGGCAAATCTTAGTGGATGCGGGCGGCTCGGATGAGTTAAAAGCGACCCTGGTTGGTGAATGCTGGATAGAGGTGGCGGATAGTCAAAATGAATTGATTTACGGCGATCTCAATCGCGCCGGTGATGTGCTAGTGCTCAATGGACGCGCGCCCCTGACGGTATTGCTCGGCAATGCGCCGATGGCGAGTTTAGAGTTTAATGGTCGAGCGATTGACCTTGATTCGGCAACGACACGCGACGCGATCGCTCGATTGACCTTAACGAATTAGGAGTGACGTTATGCACCAAGATTCTAAGATAGTGCGACGCGTATCCAAGCAGATTATGGTGGGAGCTGTACCGGTTGGGGGTGATGCCCCGATCGCAGTCCAAAGCATGACCAATACTAATACGCTGGATGTTGCGGCAACAGTTGCTCAGATTCGACGCCTTGAAGTGGCCGGTGCCGATATTGTTCGGGTCTCGGTGCCTAGCATGGACGCGGCAGAGGCATTTGGAAAAATTCGAGCCCAAGTTGATGTGCCATTAGTGTCCGACATTCACTTTGATTACAAGATTGCGCTTAAGGTTGCGGCGCTGGGTGTGGATTGTTTGCGGATTAATCCTGGCAATATCGGCAGTCCGGATCGCGTGCGGGCGGTGGTAAGTGCCTGTAAAGATCAAGGCATTCCGATTCGGATTGGTGTTAACGCTGGGTCTTTAGGAAAGGATTTAATGCGCAAGTATAAAGAGCCCAACGCCTCAGCAATGGTTGAGTCGGCGTTGCGCAATATTGAGATGCTGGATGCTGAGAACTTCGATCAATTCAAACTGAGTCTTAAGGCGTCTGATATTTTTATGACGATCGAGGCGTATCAGCGTATTGCGAGTCAAATCGATCAACCACTGCATCTCGGTATCACTGAAGCTGGCGCACTGCGTTCAGGTACGGTGAAGAGCGCAGCTGGGCTTGGATTTTTACTGATGGCTGGCATCGGTGATACGATTCGGGTGTCGTTGGCGGCGGACCCAGTTGAGGAAGTAAAGGTTGGGTTTGATTTGCTGAAAAGCCTGCATCTGCGCAGTAAGGGCATCCACTTTGTGGCTTGTCCGAGTTGTTCTCGCCAGAACTTTGATGTCATTTCTACCGTGAATGAACTGGAACGTCGGGTGGAAGACATTACAACGCCGCTCGATGTCGCGATCATTGGTTGTATTGTAAATGGACCGGGTGAGGCAAAAGAAGCCGACATTGGGCTGACAGGCGCGACGCCAAACAATTTGATTTATCGAGATGGTGCGCCCAGTCAAAAAGTGACCAACGAGCATTTAATTGATGACCTTGAGGCGATGATTCGACGGCGAGTGGCCGAAAAAATCGCTGCTGAAGCCACCGAAAATGTTGAATTAACGTCAAACTGAGTGAAATTTTGTGGTGAGTAACGTAATTAAAGCCATTCGAGGGATGCAGGATCTGCTGCCCGAAAAAAAAGCGCGATTCCGCTTGATCGAAGATCAAGCCAGAAGTGTTTTGGCTGGTTATGGCTATCAGGAAATAGGCCTGCCGATTCTGGAGAGTACCAGTTTGTTCAGTCGCTTGGTCGGCGCGAGTACTGATATTGTCGAAAAAGAAATGTACACCTTCAATGATCGCAACGAAGAGAGTTTGACGCTGCGGCCGGAAGGCACGGCTGGATTGGTTCGTTTTGTGAATGAGCATGGTCTGGCGTTTAATCAAACTCAAAGGCTTTGGTACACGGGGCCGATGTTCCGTTACGAGCGACCCCAGAAAGGCCGCTATCGGCAGTTTGATCAGATTGGCGTTGAGTGCATCGGGATGGAAGGTCCGGATATCGATGCCGAGTTACTGTTGCTTTCCGCGAGGCTTTGGTCGGTTTTAGGCATATCGAACTCGGTAACCCTTGAGCTCAACTCGATCGGTGATGCTGAAAGCAGGCACGCCTTTAGCGCTGCTTTGGTGAGTTATTTAACGCGCTTTAAAGCGGATTTGGATGAAGATAGCCTTCGTAGGTTGACGACAAATCCGATGCGCATTTTGGATACCAAAGTCCCCACAACCCAGGCCCTTTTGACGGATGCGCCGGTCCTCAGCGACTTTATTGACCCGGCATCTCGAAAGCATTTTGATGGTCTGTGTGCGATACTGGACGACGCTGGGCAATCCTATCGGATTAATCCAAGCATTGTGCGCGGTTTGGACTATTACAACCGTACTGTTTTCGAATGGGTCACGGATGAATTGGGTGCCCAAGGTACAATTTGTGGTGGCGGCCGCTACGATGGATTAGTGGCGCAATTAGGAGGTAAACCCACCCCTTGCGTCGGCTTTGCGTTGGGTTTAGATCGCTTAGCGTTAATGCTTGAGGGCCAGGCAGTGCAGGGGCCCCTAATCAATATTTATGGGGTTTCCGTTGGGGAAGCCGCGCGGGGCAAGATGCTCGTCCTTGCAGAGCAAGTGCGGACGCACCTCGGTCTTTCGATTCTGGTTCATGCGGGCGCGGGAAAGCTCAAGGCGCAAATGAAAAAAGCCGATGCGTCTGGGGCTGAGATTGCGCTCATTGTTGCGGAAGATGAGCTTGCACAAGATGCGGTGAGTGTTCGTGAATTACGGGGTGAAGGGGGGCAGGCATTGGTTCAAATGTCAGCTTTGATTGAACAGTTGCAGCAGCGTTTCAAGCATTAAGCAGCAAACAGTAAAGAACTTGGTACAGGAGTAGGCACGTGGCGCTGGATACGAGCGAAGAAGAGCAGGTCGAGAAAATTCAGACTTTTTTACGTCAGAACGGTTGGTTTCTAGCAATTGGTTTGGTGCTTGTTCTGGGGGGTAACTTTGGATTTAGATCTTGGGAAGATCAAAAGCAGGCGGCAGCTGAGGCTGCAAGCGATGCGTTTACGACGTTTCAAACTGCGGCGCGTGAGAGCGCGACGGACGAAGATAAACGAGCAGCCGCGATTGACTTGGGCGACGCCTTTGTTGTGGATCATCCGAATACTGACTATGCGGTTTTAGCGGGATTGCAGGTTGCAAAGCTGCATTTTAGTGCAGGCAATCTAAGTGATGCTGAAACAGCCTTGCGATCAGTAATAGGTACCGCGAGTTCGCAGGTGGCGCCCTTGGTGCAGATTCGGTTGGCGCGACTTTTGGGCGCCCAGGATCGGCCGGAGGAGGGTTTGACCTTATTGGCCGAACCCCTCGAGTGGGCCGGTTTTATGGCTGCACGGCATGAGGTCGAAGGCGATTTATTCTATCAACTCGATCGACGAGATGAGGCAAGGCAGGCGTATCAACTGGCGGTGAACACGGCCGGCGAAGAGGGCTTGCCTGGTTTGACGATGAAGGTCGAAGATCTGACATTCGCCGCGGCGAATGTTGATCCAGCGGTAACAGATGGAAGCGGTGGCAATAATGATGCGGTATCGGTCGAAGATGCGGCAACTGTTCGGGATGCAGCGGCAGATGAGCCGCAAGCAGAATCTAAGGACAATGGATGATGATCTGGCGCAGGTTGCCCTATAGTTTGCTGCTGCTCGGTCTTTTGAGCGGTTGCAGTTGGTTTGACAGCAAAGATGAAGAAGTCATCAAGCCAGCCGCTCTCAAGAAAATCCAGTCAGAGGTGACTTTATCTGCTCTGTGGACCGCGCGTGTGGGTGCGGGCGCTGCGGATAAAGCGATTAAGCTTGAGCCTGCATTAAGTGGCGGTCGCATTTTCGCAGCCTCTGCTGACGGCGCCATTTTGGCTGTTCAGGCGGACACCGGCAATAAGGTTTGGTCTCGGGACGTTCGAGATCTTTATGCCGAAGCTGACGTTGATCACGCTTTTGCGAAAGATGTCGATGTTATTACTGGCGGCGTTGGTGCGGGTAACGATATTGTTTTGGTTGGGACCTCAGCAGGGGAAGTCCTAGCCCTCTATCAGAGTGACGGTTCGATCGCGTGGCGCGCTGAGGTGTCAAGCGAGGTACTCGCGCCACCACAGATCCTCAATCAATTGGTGGTTGCACAAGCCATCGATGGCAGCGTGACAGGTTTGGATGCGTTTACGGGCGAGCAGCGCTGGCGGTTCAGTACCTCGCTGCCGGCATTGACCCTACGCGGGACGGCAACGCCAATCCTTCGAGATGACGTCGTGATTGCCGGGTTCGCCAATGGTCGGGTGGCCTTGATTGATCCGGATCGCGGGGTTGCCGCGATCGATGAACGCGTGGCAGCGGCCAAAGGGCGTTCCGATTTAGAACGGCTGATCGATATTGACGGCAAGATGGTTTTTCAAAGTGGCAGGCTCTATGTCGCAAGTTATCAAGGCAGGATCCTCGCGATTGATTTAAATGCGGGTCGTCCGCTCTGGTCTGAAGAGGCATCAACAACGGTTGGCTTGGGTGCAGGCTTTGGTAATGTATATTTGGCATCTGTTAGTGATCAGATCACCGCCTTCGACATGGATAACGGCCGAATTCAGTGGGAGTTGGATGACCTACTAAATCGCGACCTCACCACACCGGTTGCGATTGGTAGCTATTTGGCAGTCGGCGACTTTGAAGGCTATGTACATTTGATTGCGCAATCCGATGGCCGGTTTGTGGGGCGACGTCGCGTCGATACCAAAGGGCTCTATACACCGACACTTGTCGATGGTAACCGGCTCTATGTTATGGGCAACAGCGGACGCCTTTCGGCCTTCGAGATTCAGTAGCGCATTTGATGCTCCCCGTCATTGCCCTAGTTGGCCGCCCGAACGTTGGGAAATCCACGCTTTTTAATCGAGTGACCAAAACCCGAGATGCCTTGGTTGCCAGTATCCCAGGTTTAACCCGGGATCGGCAGTACGGTCGAGGTGTCATGGGGGATTTCGATTACTTGGTCATCGATACCGGCGGCTTGTCGGGCGACGAGCACGGCATTGATAAACCAATGGCCGAACAATCCCGAGCTGCCATCAGCGAAGCCGATCTCATCTTATTTTTAGTTGATGCTAAATCCGGACGCCTGCCCGGGGATCATGATATTGCACGCTTACTGCGCACTCAGAATAAACCGGTTATTTTGGTTGCCAATAAAATTGATGGTCAGAACAGTGATTATATCGAGGGCGAATTCGCTGAGCTGGGATTTGGGGGTTGTGAACTAATTTCGGCCTCGAATGGCCACGGTGTTTCTTATTTAATGTCTGAGGTCGTGTTCGCCCGTCTGCCCATCAAGCAAAGCGATGAAGCCGAAGCCGAAGAAGCACGTGGTATCAAGATGGCTGTGGTTGGACGCCCCAATGTCGGTAAGTCTACCTTGGTCAATCGAATGCTTGGAGAAGACCGGGTCGTTGTCTTTGACCAGGCGGGCACTACGCGGGATAGCATTTACATTCCGTTCGAGCGCGAGGGTCAGGAATACACGATTATCGATACGGCTGGGGTTCGCCGGCGCGGAAAAATCTCTGAAGCAGTTGAAAAATTTTCTGTGATTAAGGCATTGGATGCCATTGCCGATGCGAACGTTGTGATCTTGATGATCGATGCGCATGAAAACCTTGTAGATCAAGATTTGCATCTTTTAGGCCATGTCCTGGAAGCGGGTCGCGCTTTGGTGATTGCGGTTAATAAGTGGGATGGTACCAATCAAGAGCAGAAGAACCATATTAAAAGTGAAATAGAGCGTCGGTTAACCTTCATCGATTTCGCAACAATCCATTTTATCTCGGCGCTACACGGCTCCGGGGTGGGTCACCTGTATAAGTCGGTGCTTAAATCCTATGATTCAGCGACGAAGTCGCTGGCAACAACGAAATTGAACAAAATTTTGGCTGAGGCATTGGCTGAGTATCAGCCGCCGATGGTGAATGGACGGCGCATTAAGCTTCGTTATGCACATGCAGGCGGCAGTAACCCGCCGATTATCATCGTTCATGGAAATCAAACAGAAGCCGTGCCAGAGGCTTATAAGCGCTATCTTCAAAAGCGTTTCCACAAAGCTTTGGGTCTTGAAGGCACGCCGCTCAGAATCGAATTTAGAACCGGCGATAACCCATTCAAAGATAAGAAAGTCAAACTCACGGATCGAGAGGTGAGTAAAAAACGGCGCTTGATGAAAGATGATGTTGAGCGCGCGAAGAGACGAAAGCGTTAGCGCGTTCATTAAGAAAATTACTGTTGGATTCGGGGTGAGGGATCCAGCATCAGCAGCCTTAGGTTCAATGCAGGCTCGCCTAATGCCTATTTAGATAGCCTTTGCTGAAATAGCGGACTGCGTCTCAGATTAAACGATCGCCCAGCACTCGGTTCAGGGTGACGGCAGAAATAACGCAGGATCAACCCGAGCCTGATTTAAGTTAACGCTGAAGTGCAAATGTGGGCCGGTAACGCGTCCAGTCTGGCCGACCCGGCCTATGACCGCACCTTGCTCGACTGAGGCGTTGAGCTCGACCTCGATTTTACTGAGGTGGCAATACATCGTAATGAGCCCTTGGCCATGATCAATCAGCACGGTGTTGCCGTTGAAAAAATAATCGCCTGTGGCTCGAACGATGCCAGAGGCGGCAGCTTTGATAGGTGTGCCCCTTGGTGCTGCGATATCCAAGCCCGAGTGTGGGCTTCGCGGCTGGTCATTTAAAATTCGGCGCTTACCAAAAGGTGATGAGATGCGGCCCTTGACCGGCGTTATGAAAGCCAGGGTTGCGGCGTCAACGGTTCGGTTCACAGTGAAGGACTCGAAAACCGCCATCATCTCTTTTCGATCCCGATCGATTCGGTCGTAATCCCGCGCCGGTGGTGTCACTTTATTGTTGTCGGGGATGATCAGGCGCTCGGTTAGATAGTTTTTTTCCAGGACATCGAAAGCGATGGCGCCGCTTACAAGATCAAGCTGAGCTGGCCCAGGGGCCTGATCCATTGCTATGCCCACAAGCGCTATCGGGTTTGCTGATTCACCGGTAATCAGAACCGGATTGCCAAGGAACTCGGCGTGG
>JABGTE010000026.1 GCA_018647445.1 Gammaproteobacteria bacterium | reverse complement strand
ACTGTTGGGCACATTACAAATGCACAGGCTGCCTAAATACCCTAAAGACTTTGACTGCCGCAAGGCGGCCAAGGTGTCGGCGGTCTCACCCGATTGAGAAATTGTTAAGAAAAGCGTATTCGGGGCAACCGCCACAGTCCGATATCGCCATTCGCTCGCGATCTCAACCTGACAAATGAGGCCTGTTAGCGCCTCGACCCAATATTTCGCGACTAACGCGCTGTAATAACTTGTGCCGCAAGCAACGATCTGGACCGCTTGAGTTTGTTCAAACAAAAGACCCGCTTCAACGCCGAAGGCTTGACTTAAAATATTGTTTTTGCCGATTCGGCCTTGGAGCGTATTACGAATGGCGTTGGGCTGCTCATATATTTCCTTCAGCATAAAGTGCCGGAAAGTGCCTTTATCGGCCGCATCATCGCGGGAATCAAGTCTTACGGCTCGGCTGGCAACCGAATCCTCACGACCGCCAAAGATCGACACCTCACTTTGAGTCAACTCAACCAGCTCACCTTCTTCTAAATAAATGAACCGATCCGTTACTGGGCGCAAGGCTTGAGGGTCTGAGGCAATAAAATTCTCACCGATCCCAAGACCCACGACCAGCGGGCTGCCCTGCCGGGCGCCGATAAGGCGGTCTGGAAAGTCGCGATGCTGAACCGCGATGGCGTAGGCGCCCTCTAAGCGGGTTAACGCGTCATTGACCCCTTGCCGAAAGTCACCACATGCGGCAACCAAGTGATGGATTAAATGTGCCATGACTTCGGTATCGGTTTCCGATTCGAAACAATAGCCTTGCGCGGTTAATTCTTGGCGGAGGGTTTCGTGGTTTTCGATGATACCGTTGTGAACAAGTGACACTGTATCGCTCGACACGTGTGGATGGGCATTGTTTTGCGTTGGCTTACCATGTGTAGCCCAGCGCGTATGCGCAATTCCAATAAACCCTTTGGGCGACTCAGTACGGCAAGTATCTTTTAATGCCTGAACTTTACCCACCGCCCGATAGCGCTTGATATTCTGATCAGCATCCAAAACGGTTAAGCCGGCTGAATCGTAACCACGATACTCTAATCGCTGCAGCCCTTCTAACAGGATCCCCACAACATTTCGTTCAGCTGCGGCGCCTACGATTCCACACATCGCTTAATCTCCAGCCTTTGGTTTAACCAATTTTTTGACGAGGCCCGGTGCATCCAGCACCTTTTCAGGACGCGGCCAAGCTTCAATGTTGCGTTGACGGCCCCGAGCGACGCCGAGGGCGGCGTCCGGAATTATGCCCGTAATCGTCGATCCTGCGCCGATGGTCGCGCCTTGCCCCACCGTCACGGGCGCAACAAGGGCTGTGTTCGAGCCGACAAACACCTCATCTTCTAAAATGGTCTGCCACTTATTCACGCCATCATAATTGCAGGTGATTGTGCCCGCGCCAATGTTGACCTGGGCGCCAATCGTGGCGTCGCCCAAGTAACTTAAATGGCTGGCTTTGCTGCCGGGCCCCATCGTGGTTTGCTTCACTTCGACAAAATTGCCAATTGCCACGCCAGCACTTAAAACCGCGCCCGGTCGCAGCCGCGCATAGGGTCCAACCTGGCAATCTTGGGCAAGGCTTGCACCCTCCAGCGATGAATGGGATTTAATCAGGCTGTTATCCCCAACGACGCTATTTTTAATAACACTCCCAGCTTCTATCACAACGCCGTGACCAATCTCACACGGTCCTTCAAGGACGGTATTTACATCCAGCACCACGTCATGACCAAAGCTCACAGCGCCTCGAATATCGACCCTCGCCGGATCCAACATCCTAACGCCCGCACGCATCAATTGTTCGGCTTGTCGACGTTGAAAAAACCGCTCGGCTGTGGCGAGCTGAACGAGGTCATTCACGCCACTGACCGCCTCAGCCTGATCAGTCGTTACAGAGGCAACCGAGAGGCCCTGATTCACCGCAATCGAGACGACATCCGTCAGGTAAAACTCTCCTTGCCGGTTATCATTCGATAATTGCGCTAAGAGGCCTGGCAGTAATCCAGGCTTAATCCTGAAAATCCCCGTATTGATCTCCGTAATTAAGCGCTCTGCTGCCGTTGCATCCTTGTCTTCAACAATCCCGAGGACCTGCCCTTCCGCATTACGCTGAATCCGACCATAGCCTGCCGGGTTTTGTAGATTAACAGTGAGCACTACAACATCCGCCGGATCCGCCAACAAGGGTTGTAGGGTTTCTGGCGCTAAGAGAGGCACATCGCCCAACAACACCAGAACCGCAGCATCAGCGTTGATGAATGGTGCCGCTTGCTGAACCGCGTGGCCGGTGCCAAGTTGTTCGATTTGAACCACCCAATTAAGATCACCCTGGTCCTCGATCGCAGACTTTAGGCCGCCATGATCTTCTGAAACCACCAAATGGGTTTTCGTCGCCTTTAGGGCCCGCGCGGTTGAGACAACGTGGGTGATCATCGGCGCACCAGCAATCGGCTGAAGCATTTTAGGGACCAATGTTTTCATGCGAGTGCCTTTGCCTGCCGCTAAGACACAAATTTCTAAAGGTGTGTTCATCATGAGAGTTTACCGCGCGCGCAGCAGGGGAACCACTACTGACTGAGCGCTAAATTAATATTTTTAGAATGTGTTACAAGGGAGCCGCTCAGCCACTATGCGCTGGCGTTGCTACGCATTACATTTTTCAAACTGCGATCTGCATTGCGCCGGAATCAGACTCTATTTTTCTGATCTCGCATTTTACGGACGGTGCGCAGCATTGCCGCCTGCTCTTGAAGGTCCGCGGTCACGCGAGCAAAATCAACGTCTGCTCGTTGATCCAAAAGCTCCGCCTGAGCTTTGCGTTCGGCTTCGGCCGCTGCCGCTTCATCGATGTTGTCGGCTCGGATCGCCGTATCGGCCAAAACCGTAATCGAGGTAGGCTGGACTTCAATAAAACCGCCGGAAGCGAAAAATATTTCATCCACGCCCCCTTCCAATACCAGTTTAATCGGGCCAGGTTTGATGCCGCTCAACAAGGGTGCGTGACCAGGCAGAATCCCAAGCTCCCCCATCGTTCCAGTCGCCACGACCATCTCGACCAAACCAGAGAAAATTTCTTGCTCTGCGCTAACAATACTGCAATGTACGGAGGCCGCCATATCTTATCCTTGCTAATCCGGTTTCCGGCTTAGAGTGTTTTCGCTTTCTCGATCGCTTGCTCGATACTGCCAACCATGCTGAAAGCGGCCTCTGGCAAATCATCGTAATCGCCTTCAAGAATGCCTTTAAAGCTGCGAATCGTGTCTGACAGTGGGACGTAAACACCGGGGGTACCGGTAAAGACTTCCGCCACGTGCATGGGCTGAGAGAAGAATTGGCTGATCTTTCGAGCCCGATAGACCGTTAACTTATCTTCTTCAGAGAGCTCATCCATGCCCAAAATGGCAATAATGTCTTTCAATTCTTTATATTTCTGCAAAACGCTTTGTACACCCTGCGCGACATCGTAATGCTCTTGACCAACAACCAAGGGGTCAAGCTGCCTGGAGGTTGAATCCAGCGGGTCAACCGCTGGATAAATTCCGAGCGACGCAATGTCGCGAGACAAGGTGACCGTTGAGTCTAAATGCGCGAAGGTCGTGGCGGGTGATGGATCCGTCAAGTCATCGGCTGGTACATACACCGCTTGAATCGAAGTGATCGAGCCCGACTTTGTGGTCGTGATACGTTCTTGCAAGACACCCATCTCTTCAGCCAGTGTTGGCTGATAGCCTACCGCCGATGGCATTCGGCCAAGTAATGCAGACACTTCGGTTCCCGCTAAGGTATAACGATAAATATTGTCGACAAAGAATAAAACATCCTTGCCGTCATCGCGGAATTTCTCAGCCATCGTGAGGCCAGACAAGGCAACGCGGAGTCGGTTTCCCGGCGGCTCATTCATCTGGCCAAAGACCATCGAAATCTTATCCAAAACGCCAGCGTCGCCCATCTCGTGATAGAAATCGTTGCCTTCTCGGGTTCGCTCACCAACACCGGCAAACACCGATAGTCCACTGTGTTCCTTCGCAATGTTGTTAATCAACTCGAGCATGGTGACGGTCTTACCAACACCGGCGCCGCCGAAGAGGCCAACCTTGCCGCCCTTTGCAAACGGGCAAATCAGGTCGATGACCTTAACGCCAGTTTCTAAAAGGTCACGCCCACCGGCTTGCTCTTCATAAGATGGTGGATCCCGGTGGATTGCCATGCGCTGCTGCTCGCCAATCGGACCCTTTTCATCAATCGGGTTACCCAAAACATCCATGATTCGACCAAGAGTTTCTTGTCCAACCGGCACCAAAATCGGCTCATTAGTATTGGTCACTTCGAGTCCTCGGCTAATGCCCTCCGAGCTCCCCATGGCGATGGTTCGGACCACCCCATCACCCAACTGCTGCTGGACCTCGAGGGTCAGATTACTGCTAGGCACAATCAGTGCATCATATACGCCAGGCACGTCTTCCCTTGGGAACTCAACATCGATTACCGCACCAATGACTTGAACAATTCGTCCACTACCCATGATCTATCCTCTCTTTTTTTACTGCGGGGCTGTCTTAAACTGCTGCAGCGCCACTTACAATTTCTGAAATTTCCTGCGTAATCGCAGACTGTCGTGCATTGTTCATAATCAGCTCGAGCTCATCGATCAAATCACCAGCGTTGTCGGTTGCGCTCTTCATTGCCACCATTTTTGCCGCTTGCTCGCAGGCCACGTTCTCTACCACCGCCTGATAAACCTGAGCTTCCAAATAACGCTTCAGGAGCCCGTCAATTAACTCTCGGGCATCGGGTTCATACAGATAATCCCAGCGATGTTGAAGACCCTCGTCTTCTTCAGTTGAATCCAGCGGCACCAATTGCGCAACCGTTGGCTGTTGCACCATCGTGTTTACAAACACGTTGTTCGATAAAAAGATCTTATCGACCTTGCCGCCTTCAAAAGCATCCAGCATGACTTTGATCGAACCAATCAAATCATCAACCGCGGGGGCTTCGCTTAAATGTTGGCTTGCGGCCAATACGCGTCCGCCGTAGGTTCTAAAAAACTGGATTCCCTTGTTACCAATCAGACACAAGTCCGCTTCTACACCTTGTTCAGCCCATTGCTTCATATGCGCAATCGTGGCTTTCAAAAGGTTCACGTTCAAACCGCCGCAAAGACCTTTGTCGGTGGTGACGACAATGTAGCCCACTCTCGAGACAGCACGCTCGCGCATGAACTGGTGAGGATACTCGCTCGAGGCGTTCGCCATATGGCTGATCACCGATCGAATCTGATCGGAGTAAGGCCGGCCTCGCGCCATGCGTTCTTGGGCTTTGCGCATCTTACTCGCAGCAACCATTTGCATCGCGCGCGTGATTTTCTGCGTGTTTTTAACACTGCCAATTTGTTTTCTTAGCTCTTTTGCATTCGCCATAGCATTCTCTGCTGTCCTAATCGAGATCGATCAGTAGGTTTGAGTCTTCTTAAACGCTTCAATTGCAGACCGCATGGTCGCAACAACTTCATCGTTGTAGGCGCCTTCGCGATCGACCTGCGCCATAAAATCGCCGTGGTCTGCATGCATGTAACTCAGCAATGCCGCTTCGAAATCTAAGACTTTATCTACTGGAACATCTTGTAAGAATCGTTCATTTGCTGCGAACAACACCACGCCCATCTCAGAAACGGTCATTGGCGCGTATTGTTTTTGCTTCATCAACTCGTTAATACGCTCGCCGTGCTCCAGTTGTCGACGTGTTGCTTCATCCAAATCCGATGCGAACTGTGAAAACGCAGCCAGTTCTCGATACTGCGCCAAAGCCAGCTTAATCCCGCCAGAAATCTTTGACATAAACTTCATCTGAGCGTCACCACCTACGCGAGAGACCGAAATTCCCGGATTCATCGCAGGTCGTTCGCCAGAATTGAACTTGTCACTTTCCAAAAAGATTTGACCATCGGTGATCGAGATCACGTTGGTGGGGACGAACGCTGAAACATCACCGGCTTGGGTTTCAATAATGGGCAGCGCCGTTAAAGACCCTGTTTTACCCTTTACGGCGCCGCCGGTAACTTGTTCCACGTAGTCGGCGTTGACCCGTGCGGCACGCTCGAGTAACCGTGAGTGCAAGTAGAAAACATCACCCGGATACGCTTCTCGACCTGGTGGTCGACGCAACAACAAGGAAATTTGACGATACGCCCAAGCCTGCTTGGTTAAATCGTCATAAATGATCAGAGCGTCTTCACCAATATCTCTGAAGTACTCACCCATCGTGCAACCGGAGTAGGGCGCGATATACTGCATAGTTGCAGGGTCGGACGCGCCAGCGGCAACAACAATCGTGTTTTCCATCGCGCCGTGCTCTTCTAACGTGCGCACGACGTTTGCAATGGATGAGACTTTCTGGCCGATCGCGACATAGACGCACTTGATGCCAGATTTTTGCTGATTAATGATCGCATCAATCGCAATAGCAGTTTTACCCGTTTGCCGATCACCAATAATTAATTCGCGCTGACCACGTCCGACAGGAATCATTGAATCGATGCATTTCAGTCCGGTTTGAACCGGCTGATCAACGTGTTGACGTGCGATGACGCCTGGCGCAACTTTTTCAACTGGTGCGGTTTGCTTGGTGTTAATCGGCCCCTTGCCATCGATTGGATTACCGAGTGCATCGACAACGCGACCCAAAAGCTCCGGTCCGGTTGGCACTTCCAAAATTCGACCTGTGCACCGCGCTGTTTGGCCTTCCTTGAGCGCTTTGTAGTCGCCTAAAACAACAGCGCCCACAGAATCGCGCTCAAGGTTTAGAGCAAACCCAAAGAGGTT
>JABGTE010000202.1 GCA_018647445.1 Gammaproteobacteria bacterium | reverse complement strand
TGCTGGAAATTTGCAAAGTCATTTGGCAGTCGGCAACGACACGTTAAATGTTTGAAAACGGGTCGCAGAAAAACCGCCTCTGAACGGCCAACGACAGTATTGCCAACAATATGCATTTTTCCGATTTGAAGTTGGACCATGCCCCAACCTGCTAGTGCCGATAGTGCAGACAAACTGCCGCCAAAGGCACTCATTTGATGGTTAATGTTTGGCGCGAGCGGCGCTTCAAGCGTCAACAAATCATCCTCAAAGCTTGCAACAGTCACGCCCATCGCAACACTCAGGGGAATTAATTGATGAATCGTCGCCTCTAACTCGGCGGCGGTACTGACTTGAATTGATGGCACGTCCACGGGAATCACCTCTTATTAACAATTATGACTATAATACAGTGCCACCTTGGGATGCAGTGCTTTATGCGTTATCTCTTTCTGTTATTGATTGTCTTGACGTCGAGCTGTCGTGACGAAAGCGTGCCGCTTGAACTCACCGGCAAGACCATGGGGACCACTTATCGTATTTTAATTGCCAGCTCGAAAGAGTCGAGGAATCTTTCCGAAACACACGCGCAAATAGAAAGTAAACTAATTCAAATCAACGCGTTAATGTCGACTTACGATTCTGAATCGGAAATTTCTCGCTTCAATCGAGCCAAGCCCGGCGACCCGTTTAACCTGCACTCTGATACGGCCGACGTCTTAGCCTTCAGTCTCGCCTTAGCGGATAAAACCGGCGGCGCCTTTGACCCGACGATCGGACCGTTAGTGGAACTCTGGGGCTTTGGTCCTACAAAAACAACCGGACGAGCGCCAGCAGACGACCGCATTCAACGCGTTAAACAGCAAATTGGATATCAAAGCCTTCAACTGGATACAGACGCGCCCGCCGTAAAGACGCCGATCGGGCGACAACTCGACTTTTCCGCCACGGCAAAAGGCTTTGCAGTGGATGCATTGGCCGCGATCTTGACCCAACAGGGGCACTCTAATTTTTTGGTTGAAATCGGCGGCGAACTACTCGGGGCAGGGGAGAAGCGTCCAGGGCAACCCTGGCGAGTTGCCATTGAGATGCCTAGCACCGCCGCCCGCGAGATTTATCGTGCTTTTCCATTGACCGATTCTGCGATTGCGACCTCGGGTGACTACCGAAATTACTTTGAATCCAATGGCCAGCGGTTTTCTCACACCATTGATCCACGAACCGGTTATCCCATTAAGCACGCCACCACGTCCGTCACAGTTGTGGCGCCGACAACTATGGAGGCCGATGGCTGGGCGACAGCGTTGAACGTGCTTGGCCCAGTCGCGGGTATGCAGTTAGCTGCAGACCAGAATCTTGCCGTCGTAATGCTAATCTTCGAGCAGAACGAACTCAAAGCGTTAGAAAGCGCCGCGTTTAAAGACTATCTCGCCCAAAGTCTGTAAACTCATCCGCACATTAAAGATTCGCGCTCTCGATTTTTTGGATAAAAGGCTGACCTAGAACGGCTTGATGCCACGCAGAGCGAAAGCCTTCATTGCTAACAGTTTTACGGCCTTGAAGGCTAATGACGAAGACAGGACGCGCTATCCCGTAGCGCCCTCGAGATGGCTAACTGGCCGTAAAAATTGAGCAGGTGATCCGATGGTAGAGTTTTTTATGACGTTTTTGGTTTTTCTTTCGGTCATCGTCATCATGGCGGTTGGCGTTATGCGAGGTAGGCCACCGATTGCAGGATCGTGCGGCGGTTTGGGCGCGATGGGCGTCGACGGCGCGTGTGATATTTGTGGGGGTAATCCGGACAAGTGCGAGGCCTCTGATGGCCCGGGCGTAAAACCTGTTATCACCAATGCGTTAGAAGCCTAGGTAAGCGCCATCCCATTTCTTAAGCCCGTCAATCGGCAAGTTCATTCAGCGCTTTGCGGCGATGGCGAGCCAACAGCCGATATTTATTGAACTTTAGGTTTGAAAAATAGGCAATTCGATGAGTGCAAAAGATCGGTTAAACGCAGCAGCGGCGAATCTGATACTGCGGGTCTGATCCCTTACAGAACGTCACCATTTTGGTTTGCTCTAATCTGCTCTTGACGAGCAGTTGTTTGGCGATTTAAAAGATACCGATTGATTAGTTTTTGATATTCAAGTGGCAAGCTAACAAACTCGATACCGGAGCGATAGTGACTGCTGCCTTCGAGCATTCTGCTGTAACGAATGCGGGCAAAACAGGTTAACACCCAGGCGCCTTCATCAAAAAGGACCCGCAGCGCGACATAACTTTCCTCAGGCAATAACTCCTCAATAAAAAGACCCGCGCCGCCAACACTGATATCAACCAATTTTGATCGGAAATTGTCTGGTGTCTGGATTTCATTAAATAGTACGCGACGTCCGATTAGCTCAACCTGCTGATCTAGATTCGTAAGATAGGCCGCAATCTCAGCATTTTGGCGGTCAATGCGCTCTAGTAAGCCTTTCCCCTGACGTTGCAGCTCCTTGAGTTGCGCCATGAGCTGGATCTCTTCGGAATAATCAAACTGCGTTTCTGGATCTTGAGTGGCTATCTGATCTGAACTGATCAGCTTATACTCACAAGGAAGGGCATCCTCTAAACGGAAAAAATCTCTAATGTCGATATCACTCATACGGATCCCAGTTGTCGACTTGCAGGCGGCGAAAATATTAACAGTTACGGCAGCGATAGTTTGAAAAGGGTCGTCAAGCTGATGCTGGTTCTACCGCGGCTTACTTAACCCCATTACTGGTACAGAATACTATGGAATACTTGAGATACAAATTGATGACCGTTGGCCAATGACGCATTGGGTCCTGAGTGTCTCACTAAGAATGGCCAGTAAGCTCGGTAAAAATGCCGTGTACCAGCGGGCCAATGGTCTCCCAGTCTTGGGCCTTAGCATTGCGGTCGCGATCTTGGTGATCGTGCTATCGGTGGTCAATGGCTTTGAGGTCGCCTTGCGAGAGCGGGTGCTCAGCCTCTTCCCGCACGTTTTAATTTTTGACCGCAATCAGATGCAGCTAAATCAGGCGCAACTTGCGTTGGTCAAATCTCAAGACCAAGTTTTAGCAATCGCGCCGATCATGGAAATTGGTGGGATGCTCATTGCAAACGGTGTCCACCAGGGGGTTGTGGTCTCTGCTATCGATCCAGCTTTAGAAGTACAGGTGAATGATTTGCCGAGCTACGTATCGAGTGGCTCCTGGAGCAGTTTAGAGCAGGTACCCTTCAGCATGGTAATCAGTCAACAGCTGGCGACAACTTTGGACCTAGTCCTTAACGATCGCGTCACCTTGATGCTGCCAATCGCAAATTTTTCGTTGGCGGGCATTAGCACGCGCTCTAAACGATTTACCGTGGTTGGCATCTATGACACCGCAACCGACTTAGATCGCGCGACCGCTTATATCAATCTTACGGCCGGCATTGCACTCGGTGGAAACCGATTCCCTCAAGGCGTACGGTTAAAACTGAAAGATCTGTTTGAAGCCACCAACGTCTTACAATCGATCTATTACGCCCAGTCCGTCCAGCCAATCTTCGGATCAAGTTGGATGGGCCGGCAGGGCAGTCTTTATGCAGCCATCGGACTCCAAAAGCAGATTATGTTTATTTTACTGGCGCTGCTGGTTGCGGTCGCCGCATTTAACGTTACCTCTCAACTGGTCATCTACGTTGAAGAACACCGATCTGATATCGCAATATTGAAAACCTTAGGCGCAAACGCGCGTGAGATCAGGCGCATTTTCCTGATCCAGGGCATGACCCTTGGGCTCATTGGCACGGGTGCCGGGCTCATCCTGGGTTTTATCGCGTGTGACGTGATCAACTGGGGGCTTATGGTGCTCCAAAATGTTTTCTCTTTAAATTTGCTGGCGGAGTACTTCGTGCATTACCTGCCATTTGATCGATTGCTAGCAGATTTTCTCTGGGTTGCCTGCGTCAGCCTATTTTTATGCTTCATCGCGAGTGTATATCCAGCACATCGCGCCGCAAAAATGATGATCTCGGAGGGACTTAGAGATGGCGCTTGAGAACAACCCAATCCCCAGTGTAGTGGCTAATACCCTCATCAAATGCTATCCCCATGGTCAAGCGGGTGAGGTTAATGTCTTAAACGGTCTAGATTTAATCATTCACCAAGGCGAGCAGGTTGCGATCACGGGCGCATCCGGTAGCGGCAAGAGCACCTTGCTGCAAATCCTTGCCGGCTTGGAACGCACGGACTCAGGTACCGTTTCCTTGCTTGAGCAATCAATGCATCAGATGAAGGATCAAGACCTGGCTCGGTTTCGCAACCACCATTTGGGATTTGTTTATCAGTTTCACCACTTAATTGACGATTTTACAGCTCTAGAGAACGTCGCCTTACCCGCTCGAATAAAAGGATTGACCACGGCGACTGCAAACGATCAAGCAATAGCCATCTTGACTCAAATGGGGTTGTCAGACCGATTGTCCCATTTTCCTTGGCAGCTTTCTGGTGGCGAACGCCAACGCTGCGCGATTGCCAGAGCGCTGATTAATCGGCCGAAAATCATTTTTGCCGACGAACCTACCGGCAACCTTGATCAAGAATCTGCTCAGCAAGTAAGCGACCTTATGATGTCACTGTGTCGATCAAATGCAGCAACCTTGATTCTCGTCACCCACAACCCGCAGCTAGCGAGCCAAACAGATCGCCAGCTCACCCTTGTTGGCGGCACTTTGCAGTGATGATGGATCATCCAAAAATGGTGCTGGACATTGCGCTACGTTTTTATGCCAATGGCGTACTCAAGGGCGCTGGTCGACGCTATGTTCAATATGTAAATCGAGCGTCCGTGATCGGGCTCGCACTCGGAACAGCAGCCCTCATTATAGTGGTCGCTGTCATGAATGGCTTCGATCGCGAACTTCAATTGCGTCTCCTGAGCGTGACGCCGCATTTGCTCGTTTCCGCGGAAACACCCCGCGAGAAACTTTTAAAAATTGACAACGTGCAACAAGTACAGCCTTTTTTATCGGCAGAGGTTTTACTGCTCGCCGATCAAGGCGGGTTGCTTTTTCGTCTTCAAGGATTAGCGCCAGGTGATCAACAAGTGGCTGTTATGCAACAGGCTCTTCGTTCCGGCCGGTGGTGGACTCCGCAAGACGTGGCCCCGATTATTTTAGGCGCTCCTTTGGTCGAGCGATTTGGTTATCGACTTGGTCAGTCCATTCCGGTCGCTTTAATTAAAGTAGATCCGCGGACGCATCGGATCGACCCCCAGGTCTCGAGCTTTACGCTAATCGGGACCTATGCGCTTGGCGCGGAAACCGATCAGGCCATCGCGATCACCTCGCTTTCGGCCCTGGCAACGGTGCTCGATTTACCGCCAGCCCAACGCTTGCACTTAAAAGATCCAATGGCGGTGCAGTCGGCTCGGGAAGACCTTATATCACGTGGCACAACGCCTTTGAGTTCTTGGGAGCGCGAGTTTGGTGCTTTTTTCCAAGCGGTTCAGCTCGAAAAGTTAATGATGGGACTTTTATTATCCGTTCTAGTTGGCCTTGCCCTCATTAGTCTGACTGCAGGGATGCGTATCGTGATGCTTGAAAAACAACAAACAACTGTCATTTTGATGACCTTAGGATTAACCGCAAAAGATTGCCGGCACATCTTCTTGATTCAAAGCGCTTTGCTGTCGGTTACAGGAATTGTGATCGGCTTGCTGCTTGGCGTTCTGGTCGCAAGTCAATTGCCGGCCCTAATGGCGGCCGTTGAGGGCTTAACTGGCTTTTCGATTGTCACAGGAAGTTATTTTTCTGACTTACCGGTCGATATTCGGCTGCTGGATACTGCCGTGATCATTTTCTCGGCAATGCTCTCATGTGCCTGGGTGATGTGGCGATTGGTGCAAGCCAATTTCCGACTAGCGCAAGACCCTGCAAGCTCAAATAAACCATCCGCTGGTCTTTAATCAGGCTTGGACCGCATGCCCCAATAGAGCTGAACCCCGACAAATCCGAGCGCGCCCAGCGTCAAACCGCACGTTAAGCACCCCACAATCAACGGTAACCAGATCTCAGCAAGTCGACTTACGATCCAGGCAAAAGACAAATCATAGGTCGATAAGTCGATCGATTGACCCGTAATCAATGCGCCTACTTCAAAGGCAAAATACATCATGGGCGCCATAGTGATCGGGTTACTGATCCAGACAAGCGCAATGGCAATGGGGATGTTACAGCGCCGCCAAATGCATAATAGTAAACAGGGCGCCATCTGAAACGGTATGGGTAAAAAACAACACAGGAATCCCCACAGAAATGCCTCAGAAACACTGTGGCGGTTCATATGCCAAAGGTCCGCATCGTGAATAAACGCACCGAAGAGCCGAAATATCTTCTGATTTTGCAGCGTCTTGCGATCCGGTAGAAAGCGTTTAAAGGTCATGTGACTCGATGGTTTCCTTCAGACAAATCTTGCGTCGACTCAAAGCCCACAGGCCAACGGTCGGCAGGATTCTCACAAACTAAATTCCTAAGCATTGACGCACAACGTGCGCCGATCAAGTCGCAGAATATATAGCATGTTGTTCTTAGATACTACGGCATGGCCCTCGCTGCGCTCACACTCTTATTCATTCAACGGGGTAGTCTTTTATTACCAGCCTTACCGAATATCGATCTGCTTTGGCTAACCTTGCCTGTGGCGATTGCGGCCTTGTGGTATCCAAGCAGTCGAATCCTAGGCTGGATCGTGATTGCTCTACTCATACAATTTGAACAACTCTCGGTCGCGACCTATCCAAAGCAATTGAGCGTCCATCTAGGTCAAGCATTGCGCGTCACCGCAGAAGTAACCAGCTTGACCAGCCATGGGCAGTATACGAACCGTTTTACGGCCGATATCCTGCAGGCTCCGACGGCAAGTCGCCTCGAAGGACATCGAATTCAACTGTTTTATGACCCGAAAGCATTAACAAACGATGTCGTACCGGGTAGTCGAGTCAACGCCGTCATCCAGTTGACAGCCCTGCGAGGACTCGTAAATCCTCACTCCGGCCATAGTCACCAAAGAATGGTTTTTCGGGGTGTTTCGGGTCGAGGTACCTTGATTCACTATCAAACCCTTAGTGCCCAACCAAGCCTACTGAACGCTCTAACGCACCGACATGCTATTCAGCGCTGGCTTGATGATTCGTTGTCACCTAGCAGTAGTCAGGTCATTCAGGCAATCACCATTGGCGGTACGACGACAATGGACCGGAAACAACGCGAACGCTTGCAAGCAACCGGCACCCAACACTTGCTGGTCATATCGGGCCTGCACTTAAGCCTTGTAGGCTGGGGCATTTTTAGATTTTTGCGTTGGGTCGGGCTGCCTGTCACCCATTGTTACCTACTCGCCGCGGCTGCCATCGCTGGGTATTTCTGGATATCAGCGCAAGCGGTCTCTGTTCTGCGGGCGAGTCTTATGTGTTTTCTGGTTGTCGGGGCTGGCCTCGCGCGGAGTCGGATTGCCTTCAGCGACATCTACTGGTTTGCCATGATCGTGACCCTGTTCCATTCACCTTGGGTGAGTGGTTTACCGGGATTTTGGTATTCCTTTTCGTGTGTCGGTGTCTTATTACTGATTTCAAATACCCAAAGAATACAGGCCCAATCTGGGTGGTTGCGCTTTTTAGTATCCTTTAAAACGCAAGCGCTACTTGCGTTGGCAGTGATGCCCCTTGGGTCTATTTTGACGGGATTTACCCCCCTAATCGGACCGATTGCGAATCAAATTGCCATTCCATTGATGTCGATCCTAGTGTTACCCCCAGCTCTTGCCAGCGTCTTCCTCTTTTTGATCAGCGAAGCCTTGCCGGCAAATGGCATTTTATCCCTGGCTTGCGGGTTACTCAGGATCAGCGACCTCGGGTTGCAGTTTCTCTGGATCGTCCTCGACTTTTTCGCGGATCTCGGAATCTCGCTCACCCTTGCGCGCTTACCCATTCTATATCTGGTCATAGCGTTCGCTGCTTTTTTGACTGTCATTACAGGTCTTCGCTTGCTACCCGTCGCGGCAGTGATGGCCATCTGGCTTGCTTTGATCGCGCCCAAACCCTCACGACCTGAATTTGCGACGGTCACGCTTCAGGTTATCGATGTTGGACAAGGCAACAGTCTCTTGCTTCAAACCGCGCACCATAACCTGCTCTACGATGCAGGGCCATTGTCTCGCAGCGGCTTCGATGCGGGTGCCGCAATTGTTGTTCCGGCATTGCGGGCTAAAGGCATTGACCAGTTACATCGGCTTATTATTTCTCACGGGGACGCGGATCATGCTGGCGGGCAGGGTAGTCTGCAACGCGCCCTTAAAATTGACGATGTGATCGACCCCAGCCATGCCGATTGTAGAACCCAGCGAGCCTTCAAAATTGATGGGGTAAACTTTCAACTGCTCAATTGGCAGGCCGGCGCGAATCGAAATAATCGTTCCTGTTTGCTTCAAGTGACAGGGCCGGGCTTTAGCCTGGTTTTGTCTGGTGATATTGAGGTTGAGGCAGAGCTCGTCCTATTGCACCAGCTGCAAGGTGACGTTGACTGGCTAATGGTCCCGCATCATGGTTCAAGAACCTCATCTTCCCCGGCGTTGCTCAATCGCCTCAGACCGCAATGGGCGGTCGTCTCAGCCGGATTCAACAACGCCTTTCACCACCCCCATCCGGAAATTGTTGTGCGGTACCGAAACCGGGGTGCCCGCGTGATATCAACAGCCGAGCAGGGCGCTCTGACCTTTAAAGCCGACCAGAAAGGCGTGCATTGGGTCTCATCTGCAAGGTCCGCACACCAACGATTTTGGTCTGATTAGAGGCGAAGCCTTGCAATTGATTCGTAAAGTGTAGATCCTTGCGCCCGGTTTAACCCTCAAAAGAGACCTCACTTGGACAAACCTACCCTTATTGACCAACTTGATTTAGAGCAGATTGAAACCAATCTTTTTCGGGGCATCAGCGAAGACCTTGGGACCCCTCGGGTTTTTGGTGGCCAGGTTATTGGTCAGGCGCTCATTGCTGCACTTAGAACGGTGGAAGGAAGGCATTGCCACTCGCTCCACGGCTATTTTTTGCGTCCTGGAGACCCGACGCGCCCAATTATTTATGAGGTCGACCGTATTCGGGATGGCCGAAGTTTCACAACAAGGCGAGTCGTTGCGATTCAAGCAGGGCAGGCGATCTTTAATATGTCTTGTAGTTTTCAGGTGTTGGAAGCCGGCCTCAGTCATCAAAGTGACATGCCGAATGTGCCCCTGCCCGATGATATCCCTGATGACTCGGAGGCCTGGGCGGCTCGGCTCGAACAGTTTCCACCAGCTATGCGCGAAATGATGATGCGACAGCGTCCGATTGAACTCAAACGGGTTGAGCCGGTTGATTTCCTAAACCCGGTAAAACGGGCGCCCAAGCAACATACTTGGTTTCGCGCGAGGCAACCACTCGGCGACGACATTGCAATGCACCAATGTTTGCTGGCTTATGCATCCGACATGGGGATCTTGAGTACCTGCACGCTGCCACATGGTAAATCGTTCTTAACGGGTTTAATGACGGCAAGCTTAGATCATGCCATGTGGTTCCACAGACCTTTCCGGTTTGACGAATGGATTTTGTTCGAGCAAGACTCACCGGCCGCCGGGGGCGCCCGCGGCTTCAATCGCGGCAGCATGTTCACTGAAGCCGGCCTGTTAATTGCGTCCGTTGCCCAAGAGGGGTTAATTCGGGAAATCGGTTAATCGCAAGAAGAGTGCGGGCCCCTAACGAGGCGTCACCCTTTTAAGCGCTTTCACCAGTTGCTGCTTATCCGCCTGGCTGAGGAACTGCCCTAATTCTGACTCGTGGTTGTGGCTACGAATGGCAATTCGGGAGACGCCCCAGGGGTGAGGCGGCGGTGAAACTAAATATTTGGCCCAGAGTCGCTGATAGGTGATCGCATGATTTGGCTGACGAACGCCTTGTTCGATGCTTACAAGTTCGTCCGAAACTGTAATCACCTCTTGACGATTGCATTGCCGATTACAGTAAAACATACACCCAGCAAGCGCGCCCATCTCAATGATGGAAAATGGCAGGATCATCCAAGCCCCAGCAAATAAAAACCCGATACTGACGGTGCCTGACACAATCATCAGGGTATACAGCAGATACAGATTAAACCGCCAAGTGCCAGATGCATTTGGGCGCAACACGATTTGCCCTGTTTGGGTTGTGTCGTCAATGTCGAGTTCCACCATGTTGCCGTGATCCTTTACGTCGACGCGCTGAACGCCTCACCTTGAATAAGCGCCGCAAGATAATGAAGTAGCTGATGATTGTCTTGGGCTGTCCCAACGGTGATACGAAGCTTGTCCTGCAAACGATCATGCGAAAAATAGCGCACTAGAATATGCCGCGCTTTCAAACCCTCATAGAGTGTTTCGGCGCTCAGCGGGCATTCTGGGGGCACGGTCGCCAGCAGAAAATTGCTTTCAGAAGCTTCGACTTGCAGCCCCAGCGCCTGAAGGTCACGACAAAGGTCTGAACGGCTTAAACGAACCTGCTCCCAAACTGATTTTGCGTAGGCTTGGTCCGCTAAAGCGACTTCCGCGAGTTGCTGACTGATGACATCGAGGTTGTAGCTATCCCGCGTCTTGTGCAACATCGGTTCAATAAGGTGCTGAGGGCCAATGCCGTAACCCACTCTTAAGCCGGCAAGGCCATAGCCTTTGCTTAGCGTTCGGAGTAAGACAATATTGTCTGAGTTGACCGCTAATTGGGTCAGGTCATGCGCGGGGTCTGAG
Organism: Gammaproteobacteria bacterium; assembly: GCA_018647445.1. Classification (GTDB taxonomy): domain Bacteria; phylum Pseudomonadota; class Gammaproteobacteria; order Pseudomonadales; family Azotimanducaceae; genus UBA9926. The sequence continues at coordinate 6,903 of JABGTE010000202.1, read as the reverse complement.
ACAAAATCCACGTAAGCTTCATCAATTACGAGAATGCCTTCAATTTCTGAGGCTAAAACGCGCAAGGTCTCTGCGTCGATCAAACGACCACTCGGAGCATGCGGATTGACGATAAACGTAAGTTGGCACTGATGCTCGGTAATCACGCTCGAAAAGTTCTGGGGTAGAGACCAATCCGCCTCGAGCGGAATCGAGGCAATCGTCGCGTCTTGAATTGCTGTGAGGATTGGATAAAGAGAGTAGGTTGGGTCAGTCATGCCGACACAGGCCCCTGGGTCAACAAAGGTCGTCAGTAACAACCGTAACAGCTCATCGCCCCCGCGCGTTGCAATCACGTTTTCGCGTGCAACCTGATGCACCGATGCCGCAGTCGATCGAAAACGGTCTGCTGTTGGTTGTGGGTAACGCCGGAGTGATTCGATTGCAAAGCTCGCAATTGCCTCTTGTACTTTCGGTGAGGTCGGGTACGGGCTCTCGTTCGTGTTTAGTTTTATGACGGGCGCGTTGAACGGTTGTTCGCCCGGCACGTAGCCTTGAAGTTTTGCAATATTTTGCCGTTCGAATCGTTTACTGCTCATCTAAAAAGTCCTTATAGCTGACGCCCGTTACCTCAGCAAAAATTTTACCGGCGGGCCGTTCAATGACAACCTCATCACCGACTCTTTTGCCCAATAATGCCCTTGCAACCGGACTATTTAAGCTGATCCAACCCTGAGCTAAGTCGAATTCGTCTTCTCCGACAATTCTGTGCGTCATCACATCACCATTATCCAGTTGAAGTCGAACCCAGGCGCCAAAAAAAACCTTCTCAGTATCTTTCGGAGTTCGGTCCACAACTTCCAAAACATCGAGCCGTTTTTCAAGAAACCGGACTCTGCGGTCAATTTCTCGAAGTAGCCGTTTGCCATAGATATAATCGGCGTTTTCAGACCGATCGCCTAAGGCCGCTGCCGCAGCGACCTGTTGGGTGATCTTCGGCCGTTTGTCCCGCCAGAGATACTGCAGCTCGGCTCGGAGCTTGCTCGCGCCTTGTGGCGTGATGTAGACCTTTTCGCTCACTTTGATGCCCTCGTAGAATAATGGTCCCAAAACACGATTACCGGAGCCGAGCGCAACTGAGCGTCACCGTGCAGGCACCGCTTTTGGAGACGCCGGCCGCTACAAACCAATCGGGATAAAACGTGCTAAACGGTAACGTTTCTGCTCGTATGGTTACAAGAAATGCGACGGCCCAATTTACCTTAACCTCAAATTGTCATTCGCAATGATGTTGGGTCTTGACCCGGACTGACTTCGTTCTCCATGCATCTGGTGATCACAAAGCGTTTGCCCTTGATTTTCATTACCGGGGTATTATACATAAGCCCAGACGTGAGAAACGCGACGCGTAAGCAGATTATCGAATCAGAGAGGATTCACAATGAGAATGGATAAATTAACCACCGCGGTGCAACAAGCCTTATCCGACGGCCAATCTCTAGCCGTCCAAAGAGATCACAACATTTTGGCGCCAGTGCATATATTTTCCGCGATGCTTGCAGATAGGACTGATACAGTTTGCACGCTTCTGGGCCAAATGGGCGCAAACCTTCAGCAGTTAAAGAAAGGCCTCAACGACTCACTGTCAGCGCTGCCTGCCGTCAGGCCGAATCGCGGTGAGGTTCAGCCTGGCCCAGAACTCATTCGCTGGCTGAACCTTGCTGAAAAAAAAGCCCATGAATTAGGGGATGAATTTATCTCGGCAGAGTTACTGTTACTGTCAATTTTTGAAGGCACCGACGCGTTAGCCAGACAGTTACAGAGCAGTGGTATCAACCCGGATGCGTTAACGCGCGCAATTAATCAATCCCGTAATGGCACGCAAGTTGATAACGAAAGCTCAGAAGACGAGCGCCTGGCGCTTCAAAAGTACACTGTTGACCTGACGGAGCTCGCGCGCTCAGGAAAATTGGATCCTGTCATCGGCCGCGATAGTGAAATCAGACGAACCATACAGGTGTTGCAGCGACGTACTAAAAACAACCCGGTGCTGATCGGCGCGCCAGGGGTTGGTAAGACGGCAATTGTTGAGGGCTTGGCACTTCGGATCATCAATCAAGAAGTGCCGGAAGGCATGCGGCATAAAGTCATTTTATCGTTAGATTTGGCAGCCCTCGTAGCCGGCGCAAAATTTCGCGGTGAATTTGAGGAGCGGCTAAAGGCTGTCCTAAAAGCCCTTGAGCGACGGCGCGACGAAGTGATTTTGTTTATTGACGAGCTGCATACGGTTGTCGGCGCGGGCCGTGCGGAGGGCTCGATGGATGCTGGGAACATGCTGAAGCCTGCACTCGCGCGTGGCGACCTCCACTGTCTGGGTGCCACGACGCTGGACGAATATCGGCAGTTTATAGAATCAGACAAAGCCTTGGAGCGCCGCTTTCAGCGCGTTCAGGTCAACGAGCCAAGCGCTCAAGATGCCATTGCGATTCTGAGAGGCCTTAAAGAACGTTATGAGCTCCACCATGGCGTCACCATAACGGATCCAGCCATTATTTCGGCGGTTCAGCTCTCTCAACGCTACATAACAGATCGTCAACTACCCGATAAAGCCATCGACCTAATCGATGAATCGGGCAGTTCAATCCGGATGGAAATTGATTCAAAACCTGAAGAAATGGATCAATTAGAAAGGAAGCTTATTCAACTCAAAATTGAGCGTGAAGCGCTTAGCCGGGAAGAGGATAGTCAGTCGAAAAAACGCTTGGAAGAGCTTGAAGGGGATGTTCGAGCGTCAGAACGAGCGTTTGCGGACTTAGATGAGGTTTGGCGGCGAGAAAAACACTTACAGCAGGGCGCTCAAAATCTCAAAGAGTCCTTGGATCAAGCCCGGCAGGAGCTCGAGGTCGCTCGACGAGCCGGCGACCTGACTCGGATGTCAGAGTTACAATATGGCCAAATACCGGCGCTTGAAAAGCAAATCGAGGATCAGGCCAGCGGTCATAAAGTTGCGGCAAAGCTCTTCAGAAACCAAGTAACTGAGGACGAAATTGCTGAAGTCGTATCAAAATGGACCGGTATTCCCATTCATAAAATGCTGGCCAGTGACCGTGAAAAACTTTTAGAACTGGAAACGGCGCTGCAACGACGGGTCGTGGGGCAGAAAGACGCAGTGTCAGCCATTGCCAACGCCGTGCGCCGAGCTCGTGCCGGGCTGTCTGATCCGAACCGTCCCAATGGCTCCTTCTTATTTTTAGGCCCAACTGGCGTGGGTAAAACCGAGCTCTCGAAAGCCTTAGCCGAAAGTCTGTTCGATTCAGAACAAGCATTAATTCGACTGGATATGTCTGAATATATGGAAAAGCACTCAGTGTCCCGCTTGATTGGCGCCCCTCCGGGTTATGTCGGTTACGAGACAGGCGGCTATCTGACAGAACAAGTTCGCCGTAAGCCCTATGCGGTCATTTTGCTAGATGAAGTTGAGAAGGCGCATCCCGATGTTTTTAATATCTTGCTGCAAGTACTCGACGATGGCCGCCTGACCGACAGCCATGGCAGAACAGTGGATTTCAAAAATACGGTCCTCATTATGACCTCGAATCTCGCCTCTGACGTGATCCAGTCTGAAGCGGGTGCGTCCAGCATGGATGACATCAAAGATGCTGTGATGGCCGCCGTTAAACAACACTTTCGACCAGAGTTTTTAAACCGGGTCGATGACAGTGTCATTTTTCAACCCTTATCGGAGACCAATATTAAAGCCATTGCTCGGATTCAAGTAGATGAACTCCTGGCACGGATCGCGCAGCAGGGCATCGAGATGACCCTGGAAGATGAGGTCTTTAACAATCTAGCCGAGGCAGGCTTTGATCCGGCTTATGGCGCAAGGCCTTTGAAACGTTTGATACAGCGCATGATCGAGAATCCGCTCGCTGAAGCGATTTTGTCTGGCGCCGTTGATCAAACGCGTCCAGTGGTCGTTGCTATGTCAGATCAAGGGCTCATATTTAAGAGCAAATAATACTGTACAAGCATACAGCAATAAGATACTGTATGCTTGTACAGCAAATTAGCAGCGCCAACCAGATTTGGCATAAACCCAGCAAAGGTGCCGCGGGTTGACGAAACGACAAAACCAATCGCGTCTTTGTCGGAGGTTGCTAATAGAGGTGACGACGATGAGAGTGGCTCAGCTATGTTAGAGACTAAAATGTTAGAGGCAACAATGTTAGAGGCAACAATGTTAGAAACTAAGATTGAAAACCAACCCTCGACGATTAGCCAAGGTCGAATTCAGCGGAGATCGACCGTTAAACGTAAGGCCGGCAAGACGGTCAACAAATTTAGCGGCAGCACGCCGTCGATCATGGCGTTGCCCTCACGGCCGGTTAAACCGTGCGTTATTACCAATGATAAAGACCATTCTCGATTAGCGATGCAAGCCGCGAAACGGATGAAGTCAAGCAAAGACAAGCTCCGCACTGGTCGTTTAGTCTGTCTACACCTCAAGTCGTTATTGGCCTCAACACAATATCCAGACACAATGCCGCACCTAGCAGGCGCAACGCCATCCGTTGAGAATCGGCAGTACCCACTTCCCATGTAATGATTCATTTTCTCGGACGCAAATGCTGACTTCTGAGAAGGCATGCCAAACTTGGCGGCGATTGCTGCTAATCGACCTAGTTTCCGATTGCTGTGATAATGTCGATCGAACGCTTTAAGCCTGCCTTGTTATGTCAGATCATATCCAAACCATTGTTATCGGCGCCGGCGCTGTTGGCTTGGCGATTGGCCGGGAACTTGCTCGAGCGGGTCAGGAATGCCTGATCCTTGAAAGCGCAGCCACCATTGGGCAGGGCGTTAGCAGCCGCAACAGTGAAGTCATCCATGCCGGCATTTATTATCCAAGTGGCTCCAATAAGGCCAATCTCTGCCTAGAAGGCAAAGCTTTGCTTTACGATTTCTGCGATCAATATTCAGTTCCCTTTAATCGTTGCGGTAAATTAATTGTTGCGACCAATACGGCAGAACTTGATCAACTGGCAGATATCGCGGGCTCAGCTGTTAGCAACGGCGTCGAGGACCTCCTACAGCTCACACAATCTGATGTTGCCGCGCTTGAGCCCAATGTGTGGGCCCTCGGGGCATTGCTATCGCCGTCAACTGGGATTTTAAGCGCGCAGGATTATATGCAGGCGCTGCTTGGGGATTTCGAGGCCAATGGCGGGCTATTGAGTACCCAGTCTGCAGTCACTCAGATATCGCGCCATACCCGTGGATTTAATCTTAAGGTCAGTGTGCAATCGGACACATCAGAATTTGAAATCACCGCCGACTGTATAATTAACGCGGCAGGCCTTGGCGCACAGGCGGTTGCGAGCGCGATCGACGGGTTTCCGTCGAGCGCCGTACCAAAACTATATTTTTGTAAAGGCAACTATTTCGCAATGACGGGTGAAAACCCCTTCAGACACTTAATTTATCCGGCCCCGCCCGTGAATGGCGCAGGGCTTGGCATTCATGCCACGATCGATTTAGGTGGGCAGGTCAAATTTGGACCCGATATTGAGTATGTAGCCGAGGCCAATTTTGAAGTCGCCGTAGCTGCTTTGCCGACGTACTACCGCGCCATTCGGCGATATTTCCCAGGGCTAAAGTCTGGCAGCTTGAACCCCAGCTATGCCGGCATACGACCAAAGATACAAGCGCCGGGCGACCCGGCCGCAGACTTTTTGATTCGTGAAGAGTCTAACCTTGGCTTTCCTCGTCTGGTCAATCTGTTCGGCATCGAGTCTCCAGGGCTGACCGCCTCGCTCGCGATCGCAAGGCTTGTCGCTCGGAAGATCGAATTCATCTAGCGGTTTTGGCGCGCTCCAGCTTGGGATAGACTTAACCTGCAAGCCATGACGCGGCTTGGGAAAATCTAAGCGAATAGGACGCTTTTATGCATGATCATCATGGCCACCACGCGCCATCATTTTCCGGGACGATCAATTTAAGCTTTGGACTCGCCGTCGCTGCCAATCTTTCTTTTACGATTGTTGAAGCGGTTTTAGCGGTCGAAGCTGACTCTATGGGCCTACTGGCGGATGCCGGCCACAATTTAAGCGATGTCTTGGGCCTCGTTTTAGCCTGGATCGCCAGCTATCTTGCAACTAAGAAAGCCGGTGCCCGGTTCAGTTACGGTTATCGTCGAACCACAATTTTAGCAGCCCTCGCAAATGCTATCACCTTGCTGTTCGCGTCTGTTTACATCGCTTTTGGTGCGTTTGAAAAACTGTCGTCAACCGCCATCGTGCACACGGAAATCGTCATTTATGTCGCCGCAATTGGCATTCTCATTAACGGCGGGGCAGCTATGCTTTTCATGAAGCAAAGCCATCATGATCTCAATATTAAAGGTGCCTTTCTGCACCTGGCATTCGATGCTTTGGTCTCAGCAGGGGTTGTCGTCTCGGGCATTATCATGCTCTACACGGATGCCTACTGGATCGATCCTATCGTGGCATTAGCCATCGTTTCGGTCATTTTATACCTAACCTGGCGGATGTTGGGCGATGCACTCAGTCTGATTCTTGATGCGGTGCCGCCCAATATCGATCCGGAAGCAGTTGCCCAATTTTTACGAAATATCACTGGGGTTACCGCGGTTCACGATCTACATATCTGGGCCATGAGCACGCAGGAAACCTGTTTAACCGCGCATTTGGTGATGCCAGAGCACCCCTTGTGGGCTCAACCCAACGGCTATCAGACCGTCAGCCACGCTCTTGCGCAACAATTTTCGATTCATCATGTCACGCTACAAGTTGAGCAGGGTGATGATTGCCAAACCCAGGACTGTCACTTTGAGGAAGCCAATGGAATTTGATCGATGGTTTAACGCCCAATTGAGCTCGCGGCCGATTGACCCAATTCGGCTTG
>JABGTE010000067.1 GCA_018647445.1 Gammaproteobacteria bacterium | reverse complement strand
CAGGCGCTGGGCTGGCATTTTGCGGCTTAAGCGAGCCGATGCTACAAGGATTCGAAACATTTCTTACGCCGCAGATGATTGGTTTTGACAAGGTGAATCAGCTGCGACATGCCCGTCTACTAAAAGACTCAAACGACATTGCAAAGCATATGGCCGCGCATAGAGTGATCCTCGAGCCAAAATTCCAGCGGGTTCAAGAAAAACTGATGCCACTGGCCGAAGCAGACCTTGCGACCTGGAGTCAACCGGGCGGCGGTTACTTCGTTTCGTTAGACTTGAAAGCCGCCAGCGCGACACAAGTCATTGCTTTGGCGAATGCGGCAGGGGTAAAGCTTACGCCAGCCGGTGCAACCTTTCCTTATGGTCACGACCCGGAGGATAAGAATATCCGAATCGCCCCCAGCTTTCCTGATATGATGGAGCTCGATCAAGCGCTTGATGTCCTAGTTTGTTGCATTGTCAAAGCCAGCGAAGTGGATCGCTAAGCGCGCAAATTCCTAAAGCAATAAGATAAAACTCTATGAAATCACAGCAACCCCAGCATGGCGTCGCCTTCACTACAGATTGCCGAGTATGAGTATTTTTTCAAACCTATTCAAAGCCAAAAAGGCGCCAGCCAAACCTGCCAAGAAATCAGCGTCGACCAAAAAGCCCGTCCAAAAGAAGCCGGCTCAAAAAAAGCCTGCCCCAAAACAGCGTTCAACACCAAAACTGGCAGAGACGCAACAGATTGCCAAACAGCCTTCAGATCAGAGCAACAAGTCCCGGGCAAAACAGCCGCCAACGGACCTACCCTCACTCGGTCAAGATTTCATAGACCTTGATCTACCTGAACCTCTAAACCTTGCCATACGCAAGCTTAATTTCTCGAACTGCACACCGATCCAAAAAGAAGTCTTACCCCACAGCTTGGATGGCGAAGATGTGATCGCGCAAGCGCAAACCGGTACGGGTAAAACCGCTGCGTTTTTAATTTCTATTATTACCTACCATCTCGAGAACCCTGAGCGCCAAGCCCGAAAGCCTGGCACACCGTTCGCGCTCATCATTGCACCAACCCGAGAGCTGGTCATGCAAATCGCATCGGATGCCGAGCTGCTGACCGAGTTCACTGACCTGCACGTTATGGCGGTGGTCGGCGGCATTGATTATGAAAAGCAGAAACGAGAACTTGAAAGACCGGTCGAAGTCATTGTCGCGACCCCGGGAAGATTGCTTGATTTCTGCCGCTCTGGGGTCATTAATCTCGGCCAAGTCGAAACGCTCGTGATTGATGAAGCCGACAGAATGTTGAATATGGGCTTCATCCCGGATGTGAAAGCCATTGTCCAGCGCACACCTAAGAAAGATAAGCGACAAACTCAGCTTTACAGCGCAACTTTTAGTGAAGACATCAAGCGACTTGCAAAAACTTGGACCTTGGACCCCGTCAGAATCGAAATTGCGCCCGAGCAGGTTGCCGTTAGCAGTGTCGAACAACTGATTTATTTTACCTCCGAATCAGAAAAATTCATGGTCCTGTGCAACCTCATTGCCCAACAAACCGACAGTAAAGTGATCGTGTTCGTAAATCGCCGCGATGAGACCCGGCGGCTTGAGGAAAAGCTGTATCGACAAGGGTTCAAAACAGGATTGCTCACAGGTGAGGTCGCTCAAAGAAAGCGCATCAAGACGCTCGACGAATTCAAGGATGGAGACATTCAAGTCATGGTGGCCACCGATGTCGCTGGACGTGGAATTCACGTCGACAACATCAGCCACGTCGTAAATTACAATTTGCCAGAAGACCCAGAAGATTACGTGCATCGGATTGGCCGAACGGGCCGCGCTGGCGCTAAAGGCGTCTCGATCAGCTTAGTCTGTGAAAGTGATGCCTTTATGATGCCAAGCATCGAAGAACTTCTTGGCGAGTCATTAAGCTTCACCTATCCACCGGATGATCTCTTAATTCAACTCAGCGCGCCGGTTAGGGCGCGACGGGTTAATAGCGATCTTATTCCGAAAGACAAAGATACTCGGAAACCACCCCGAAGAAGAGGCTAGCCGTGGACCAACCAACAGCACAACCGGTCGAGGCCTTGCTGCGTCGATCGGATATTGACGCCTTAGGCCCCGTCCGACACGTGCATCAGCACAATCCCAAAGCAATCCGCCTAACCCGATCTCTATCAAGTCTTACTGGACTCGAAACACTTGGTGTTCACCTCGTGACCTTAACCGAAGGGCGTTTCTCAACGGAATATCACCGCCATCATGAAGATGAAGAATTTATCTATATTTTGTCTGGTCGCGGTCTTGCCCGAATTGGCGAGCATCACCATGAGGTCGCGTCAGGGGACTTCATGGGCTTTAACACCCAATCCGAAGCCCACAGTTTATATAACCCGCACCCAGAGGATCTGGTTTATCTTATGGGCGGCACTCGATCCCCAATCGATATTTGCGATTATCCCGACTTGGATCTACGGCAGTTCCGAGTTCATGGTGATCGAACAGCGGTCCAGCGTAAACACCTAACTGGCGCTAATCCGTCTACAAACCAAGCAAACCCTAGCCCTGATTTTGAGCAAAAACGCTATGAATAACCCCCTTGTCCTCGCGCCTTCAATTAATGTCCTGGGCAGCGAGCTGTCACCTTGCAGCAATAAGCCATTAACCGGATTCCTTCGCGATGGTCTATGTAATACCTGTGCAGAAGATGCAGGCTCACACACGGTCTGTGTCGAAATTAGCGAGGCATTCTTATTGTTCTCGAAAGCAAAGGGCAACGACCTCATGACGCCGCATCCAGAGTTTGGCTTTCCTGGCCTAAAACCTGGCGACAGCTGGTGCTTGTGTGCGGGGCGATGGTTGGAGGCTTATGAGTCGGGGATTGCCCCCAAGGTCATCCTCACCAGCACTCACCAAGAGGCGCTCAAAATCGTTCCCCTGGAGCACCTCTTAGCGCACGCGGTCACCATAAATTAAGCGGGCATCGAAAGGATGGCGACTCAGGACGTCTAACAAACCTTAGCGAATCAAAACCTATGACGAGACTCGAACACAAAAAGATTTTAATCACCCAGTCCGACGATTACATGGGGCCAGCGATTGCAGACTTGTTTCATGCAGAAGCCGCACATGTCACGGCGCGCCCGGGATTGGTTCCGTTTGGTCCCGAATTCCGAAACTATGTTGAGGATTTACAAGACTTCGATGTTGTCATCGCCAATCTCGCCCATGATCCCTGCAACGGCCCTATAGAAACCTTAGCGGATGACCACTGGGAGAAGCTGTTTGACACGATGGTGCATCCGCTGATGGCCCTGGTAAGACACTTTGCTCCTAGAATGGCCGATCAAGGTCACGGGAAAATTATCGCCATCACAAGCGCCGCACCCTTAAAGGGTTTGCCAGGATCCGCCGCATACTGCGCGGCCCGGGGCGCTCAAAATGCGTTTATCAAAGCGGTCGGCCTCGAATTTGCGGGCAAGAACGTACAAATCAATGCCATTGCCCAAAACTATGTGAGCAACCCGGTCTACTATCCGGATGAACTGGTTCAAAGTGAGCGATTTAAAAAGCACCTCGCGCGTAACGTTCCTGTTGGGCGCGTTGCTCGACCTGAAGAACAAGCAGAATTTGCACTCTTTTTGGCTTCAGACAACAGTGATTTCTTTGTTGGCCAAATCTTTCCATTCTCGGGAGGATGGGCAATTAACGCCTAAGCAAGATGCATTGGGAACTGAAGGACATCACCGTTTGGCACCTAGAGCGATTGGTACCACTGCCGAATTCGGCACCGCCTCGCGCCTACGAGCTTGTGAACCTTGTCAATCCGGATCCTGGTTTTTGTCGATATCTCTATGCAACCGTGGGTGCGCCCTGGCTCTGGTATGAAAAAATCGGCTGGTCCTTGTCCGAGTGGCTGCATCACGTTAACCAACCCAACATTCAGTTTTGGGTCGCGTATGTTTCGGGCAATCCGATCGGTTATTTTGAGATCAAACACGGCAATGACCGCGCCTCTGAAATTTGCTTATTTGGATTAATGCCCAATTGGGTTGGTAAAGGCCTCGGCAGCGCTCTGCTACAAGATGCTATTGATCAAGCGTTTAAGCCGGATCAGCGCCGAATTTGGCTCCACACCTGCTCACTCGACCATCCCAATGCACTCCCAAACTATACAAAACACGGCTTTAATCTTTTTAAAGAGGAACGCTTTACAGCCAAGGTTCCAGCTGAACCGTTAGAACCCTTTCCAGGGGCCTATTCCCCATAAAAAAAGGCGCCCACAGGGTGAGCGCCTAAGGAGTCTTTTGTCAGACTCAGGGGTAGAAATAAAGGTAAGAGGCGCCGTCCCTGGCCCCCCCCACCAAACTGGTTAACGCGTGAATTCGGGGTAGGCCTCAATCCCAATCTCTGCGATGTCAGAGCCTGCAATTTCTTCTTCTTCAGAAATCCTCAGCCCCATTACCATCTTGATAATCATCCAAGCGATACCACCGACTGCAAAGGTCCAGAGAAAGATTGCGCTGATACCCATCAACTGCGCCGATAGCGTGGCATCTGTATTTGTGAAACACACTGCCAACAAACCCCATATCCCGCAGGTGCCATGAACCGAAATCGCTCCGACCGGATCATCGATTCGAAGCTTATCCAGCAAAACGATCGAGCCAACAACTAAAACTCCGCCCGCCAACCCGATGAGTGCAGCTTCGCCAGGCATCGGAGTCAGGGGTTCTGCTGTAATCGAAACCAATCCAGCGAGCGCGCCATTTAAGACCATGGTGAGGTCAGCTTTGCCAAAAAGCACCTTTGCTGACAGAAGCGCGCCGATTAGGCCCGCGGCGGCGGCGGTATTGGTATTTACGAAAATAAGAGCTACCGCATTGGCTTCTTCAATATTGCTGATCACCAATTCTGAGCCGCCATTAAAGCCAAACCAACCGAACCAAAGTATGAACATCCCAAGAGTTGCCAGAGGCATATTCGCGCCTGGTAACGGATTTACCTGTCCATTGGGACCGTACTTGCCTTTTCTAGCACCGAGTAACAAAACACCTGCTAGTGCCGCGGCGGCGCCACACATGTGCACCACGCCAGAACCCGCAAAATCTAAGAAGCCTGCTTCCTGCAAAGGCCCGCCACCCCATTTCCAGAATCCTTGCACCGGATAAATGAAACCCGTCATCACGACCGCGAAGGCCAAGAACGCGAATAGCTTCATTCGCTCTGCAACCGCACCCGAGATAATTGACATCGCGGTGGCAACGAACACAACCTGGAAAAAGAAGTCTGATGCGCTGGAGTAATAGACATCGCCCTCAGACGCTAAAACCTCACTCACCGAGTTATCGCCACCACCCAGGTAAGTGCCAATGCCAGGAATCCATCCGGACCCGTCGCTGTACATGATGCTGTAACCCACAATCAGATACATGAGGGATGCGATCGCAAACAGCGCCACATTCTTGGTTAAAATTTCACTGGTATTCTTAGCCCGAACCATCCCGGCTTCGAGCATGGCGAATCCAGGCGCCATAAACATGACCAATGCCCCCATCACTAAAAAGTAGAGCGTATCTACCGAATAACTAAGTTGTATTACTGACTCTTCCACAATTTTCTCCTCGGATAACGTCGTGTCGCTTGTCGCTCCTGAATATGCGCCAACCTGACTCAGGCAAGTTAGGTCGGCGCATTCCCTGGACTGGTTTTGTCCTAACAGGGTAAAAGCAAAGATAGTGCCAAGATCAAAAACCGAGCAGGAATTGGCATCGGTGTCCAATTCATAGGGCTTAGACTGCAAGGGGGGGGTATCAGCTTTTGATAGCGCAAAAATTAATGCACGAAGCTGGGGCGGTTGCCCTTAATTGGGGCGGTCGCAATCCCAGCACTGCGCCGAAGGCAGAGCAGACTGACAGCACTTCATGGCTAAAAGCGTTACTCAACTCAGTTTAAGTTAGGGTTTTTGAGGTTGAAGCCGATTCGGCCTATCTGTGGATTCTGCTACCGCGAAGCGGCAATAAGGTCTGGCGCGCGCGCTCCAAAAATCAACGCTGCAATACGCAGGTGCGCTCGATCCTCGTCCATGCCTTATGCCAGTGAGAAAACTCAGCACGCCCTGCCCCGATCTATTGCAGACGACTGGGGAGGTATAGCACCAAATCGGTAAAACAATACAGGAGAACCAACCCGAGGAGTTGCAGCGCAATAAACGGTACCACACCACGATAAATAACAGGCACGGTTACCGCATCCGGCACCACTCCTTTGAGATAAAATATCGCAAAACCCACCGGCGGCGTCAAAAATGCGGTTTGCAAACACACCGCAAACAAGACAGTAAACCAAATCAAATCAAATCCGAGGCCCGTAACAACCGGCGCAACCAGCGGCAGTACAATCAATGTGATCTCAATCCAATCCAGGACAAACCCCAGTAAAAAAACCACCAGCAAGATGGTGATCAATATCCCGTCAGGCCCAAAGGGCAATCCCAAAAGACCTTTTTCGATCAAATGATCGCCGCCAAGCCCGCGCAGCACCAACGAAAATGCCGTGGCTCCCAAAAATATTGCAAAGATGTAACTGGTTGTCTTGGTGGTTTCAAGACAGGCTTCTTTTAAGACTTCGGGCGTCAAATTGGCATACCACGCCGTTAAGATCAAAGCGCCAGCGGCACCTACGCCTGCGGCTTCGGTCGGCGTTGCGATCCCGGTAAAAATGGATCCTAACACTGCAAAAATCAGCATAAGGGGCGGCAACATGGCCTGAACGACCGCCATTAAAATGCCGAAGGTTAAGGGCTCAGCATTCGTGGCCGGTGGGGCGAGCCTTGGTTTCAACATCGCGACAATCACGATGTACACCGCGTACAGAAAAGCGAGCAACAATCCCGGGATCAGCGCGCCCAAAAACAAAGGCCCCACAGGCAAGGCCAAACGATCGGCCATCATCACCAGCATAATCGAGGGCGGCACCAAGATGCCTAAAGACCCGACCGCAGCAATGGTTCCAGCGGCTAATTCAGGCTGATAACCGCGCGCGAGCATGGGGGGCATCGCCAAGAGTCCCAGCAATACGACAGAGGCACCGATGATGCCCGTAGATGCCGATAATAAAACGCCAATTCCGACAACTGATAACGCCATTCCTCCGGGGACCGCATTAAACAACGTTGATAGATTCCGTAACAATCGCTCCGCCAATCCAGACTTTTCAAGCATCACGCCCATAAAAATAAACATCGGTAACGCCACCAAGACCCAGTTGTTCATCACATCCCAAATGCGATCCACCACAAGCCCTGAGTAATCCCAGCTGATTGCGATATCCCAACCAAAATCAATGCCAGCGATCATCCCAACTGCGGTGAAGATCACGGCAAGCCCCCCAAGGACCCACGCTACGGGAAAACCAGAAAAAATTAAGAGGATAAAACTTACGAACATCCACAGACTGAGCCAATCACCATCCGTCATGGCGCCGTCCCCGGCTTCGGCCAGCCAAACAACAGACACAACACCCTAGAGAGACGAGAAAGGGTCGCCAGCAGCAGCAAAACAAACCCGACTGGCAGCATCGTCTTAATCACCCACCGAAAGGGTAGCCCACCCGGCGCTTGTGAAACTTCGGCAGTTTCATAGGCGTACAGCACAAACGGCCCAGCAGCGATCAGCACTAACATCACAAACGGCAGAAGCAACAGTAATAGCCCGTAAATCTCGACCCAAGCCTGGGTTTGATCGGACCATCTGGACCGAAAAACATCCACTCGAACGTGGGCATCCTGTACTAAGGCATACGATAGCCCTAAGAGAAATCCGGTGGCATACAAATGCCATTGCAATTCTTCCAGTTCAATAAAACCTTCAGAGAAGAGATAGCGAGAAATAACGTTCACGACAATCACACCGATCAGCATCAACCAAATCAGCCCTAACGCTGAGCCAAGCTTGATCACCACGCCATCAATTAATTGGGATAGGCCCGTTACCGGCAACCGCTGATCTGTCATTCCTCGGCCACCTCATCAAAATCTCGGGGTAAATAGGCTAAAGCTTTCCACTTCTTATAACTGCGCATAAATTTTCTTTGGGAGGCTAAAATCTCCGCAAATTGCGGATCTTTCTCTGCTTCAATCTGAAGCACCGACTCTGTGACGGCCTGAAGTGACTTTAAAACCGTTCGATCAAACCGAACCGGGGTCACGCCCTTCGCCTCGAAGCCTTCGATCACAGCGCCCTGCAAGGCCTCGCCTTTCGCCAAGTTTCGAATGACGCCGGCCGTGCAAGCCATCTCGATGAGGCTCTGATCACCAGCACTCAGGGCATCCCAACGAGTTTGATTGACCACGAGATGCGCCGCGGTAAAGGTTTGATGCCAACCTGGAAAGTAATTGAACTTCGCAACTTGATCGAATCCAAGCATCGCGTCGACAACGGGTAAGGAATATTCGGTTGCATCAATAGCACCTTTCTCAAGCGCTTGATAGATTTCGCCGCCGGGTATTAAGGTCACCGACGCACCCAAAGCCTGCAGAACGCGCCCCCCGAGCCCGGCGAATCGTATTTTCAGACCCTCAAATTGGGTGAGGTCCGTGATGGGAAATCGAAACCAGCCGGCGGTTTCTGGGCCAATGATGCCACACAGAATTGGATGAATATTGTGTGGCGCATAGAGCGCTTCCGCCAAGGCCTTACCTCCTGCCTCGTAGTACCAAGCGGTATATTCCCAAGGCTCAAGCCCGAAAGGTACGGCTGATATGAGCGGCGTCGCCGGGATCCTGCCCTGATCATAGCCAAGCCAGGTGTAACCAGCTTCTAACTTCCCCGCCTTCACGCTCTCGGTGATACTAAAGGCTGGAACCAGCATGCCCGGCTCATAGACATCCAGCAGCACCCGCCCGCCTGAGGCACGACTCAGTTGCTCTGAAACATATAAAATATTGTCGCCCAATGCCGGCAAGTG
>JABGTE010000138.1 GCA_018647445.1 Gammaproteobacteria bacterium | reverse complement strand
TCGCCACCTATTCGGGTTTAGTGGTGAGGCATTAACCGATGGCGCCATGGGGAACAATGCGAAACGAACAACGCCTGCGGACATAGGGCGCTATCTTACGAATGCTGTGACTGAACTCGATATCGATGGTGATGGTGAGGCGAAAGCGTTAACCGATGGTTTATTACTCATCCGTCAGCTGTTTGGTTTTACGGGTAATGCCTTAACTGCGGGCGCTGTCAGTCAGGGGGCAGAGCGAACGACGGCGAGCGCAATACAGGCCTACATCACGCAACGCTTGCCTGATTCAAATGGCTCGGATGACGGAGATGGCCTGGGTACTGATAGCGGCGATGCGGACGGCTCAGGTACAGGCGGCGATTCCGGAGGCGGCACAGGCTCGGGCGGCAGCACTGATGGCGGCGCCACTGATGGTGGATCTGATTCGGGTGGGGATGGCGCTGATGCCGGCGGCAGCGACGGTGGTTCAGACGGTAACAAAACGATTGCAATTGATGTGGTTTATGACCGTGTGCCGTATCGAGCACCTGAGTGTACGTCGTCCGGTTGTAGCTATCAGGGGTTGGATTACGCCAAAACCGTTCAAAAACCGGTGCGGTTTGCAAGAGCCGCGATTTTGGCGGCAGATTCTAGGGAGGTTGTTACGGATAACCTCAGCACGGACGCAGCGGGACGATTGTCTTTTACAGTCGCAGAAGACACGGCGTTTATTGTGCGGGTGTATGCTGAAAGCACGGGAAATGAAGCAGCGAGCTGGGGGTTGCGGATTGTTGACAATGGTGGCGCTGATGAGGAGGGCAGTTATCCGGTTTACGTGTTGGAGTCCGACGCTCTTAGCGCGAATGCCGTTGAAGAGACGTTGACCCTTCGCGCGGAGTCTGGCTGGGGACTCACAAAATATACCCAAACGCGATCGGCAGCGCCGTTTGCCATCATGGATTCGATGATTTCAGCGACGCTTTACGCTTTGAGCGGTCGCAGCACCCTTGCTTTTGCACCGGTCGACGTTTATTGGAGCGTTGCGAACACTTTAGATTCAGTTCAAACCTCTTACTATTCAGGGTCCTACATCATGATTCTTGGCGATGCAGATGCAGACACCGACGAATATGACGAATCGGTGATCGTTCATGAGTGGGGTCATTATTTTCAATCGATTTTGTCCAGAGATGACAGCATCGGAGGCAACCATGGCGGTGGCGACCTGCTGGATATGCGGGTCGCCTTCAGCGAAGGTTGGGCTAATGCGTACTCGGGGCTTGCAACCGATCGAGACGCCTACATTGACACTCGGGGCAGTCGGCAGAGGGGCGGATTTGGCATCGCCCTTGAAACCGAACTAGGTGAGCGGGATGGCGCGGTGAGAGGTTGGTTCTCCGAAGATAGCACTCAATATTTAGTGTTTGACTTGTTTGATGACGGGGCGTCCGATGATGACAATATCGGATTGCCGGTATCTGTGATGATGTCGTCGCTCATCGATTTTATGCCTCAGCAAGCTGCTGCGACGTCAATATACAGCTTCAGTGCTGGCGTGATTGATGCGCGACCGAATCAATCCAGCGCTATTATGGCGCTGTTGGATCGCGAAGATATCGGTCGAGGTAGAACGCAAGTGGATGCGATCGGCACAGGGGAAACCAATTCGGCAGCCCGATATGCAGCGGTTGATAATATTGAGGAGAAAACGTTACCGGTCTTTACCGTTATGGATAGCAGCTTGATCTCCGAGGAAATGTGCCAGGATGTCCTGCCGGCTTCTGCGTTTCGTGAGTTTGGTATAGAGAATAAATTGGGCGCCTATAGATTTGCCCAATTTGAAGTGCCGCAAGCAGGAACGTACGCCGTACGCTTGATCACTACTGCGAAACCAACGGGCAGTGTTAGCGATCCTGATTTTGGCGTTTTTGATATTCAAGGCTTGGTTGGCCCTGAACTCAGGGACCTGTCGGGGAGGGCGAATCTAGAGTCCCATGCTTTACAATTGGCTAAAGGACAACATTGGGCGTGGGTGCAGGATTATAATAACTATCAGCGAGGCGGCAATTCAGGCCGTTATTGCCAGCGTTTGGAGGTCGTGCCGCAATGAAAACCCTATTCATAATACTCGCGGTAATGACGCTGTTGGGTTGCGCAACAAACGATGCCTCGACCGCTGTCGCGGTTGAGACTGAGACCGAAGCGCTCGCCGAAAAAATTACAAACCCGAGGACCGTCGATAAACCCTCAAAGCACGCGTTAGAGGCAAGCGAGGGTGACGCTCAGCCTAGGGTTGAAAGCGCGGGTCCGCGTTGGACCATCCGCGCTGAGCAGCTGGTCGCGCAGGCACAGGACTCGCGCGATAAGTCCAGAGTAAGAACCAGCAAGCCGCAAGGCCCATTTACGGTGCGATATGTCTTGGAGCAATGGGCGCTTGACGATCATCGTTTAGTGGTTGAAGTGCAAAGCAATCATGCGATCAGCGATTGGCAGATAGATTTACCCCAATTAGTTAAAGGGCGGGAGTTATTGACGCGACTTGGGAAGCCAAAAGAGGCAAAGCAAGGTGTGCCAGCGGTAAGAACCTACGGGTTCGGTGCGCTACCTGAGGTCAAGCGATTGTTGCTCACTGTTAATGCAACTATTTCGGGCGTCACTACATCAAAAACGGTTGCAATACCGTTAAAGTCGACTGGAAATTCACGCTCAAAAACGTGTGATCAAGCAAGAGACGGCTGCGTCGTTGTGTTGCCAGGTCGATTTCAATGACGGGCTATGCGCAATCGCGGCGCCAATTCAGGATCGGGGATGAGCCTTGATCATATTGAGAGATATTGGGTTGCAAGCAGGCCTTTGCGTGTTAAAGTTGGAGTGTTACAACGCGTGCTGATTGATTTAGGCGCCAAGGTTAGAGTTTCGCTGCGCGGGATGTCGTTGCGCAGTGAATAGATGAACGATAAAAGTACGAGGATGACGGGAATGAAAAAATTAGTGCTACGTATATTTGGACTCGGCCTTTTGGGGCTGATATTGCCTCTATCCGCGGCTTATGGCGACCAACAGATCGTGACGGTTTCGCCATCCTCGCCGGCATTTGGTGAAGCTGATGACAGCGTTGTATTGGCTATTAAATACGCCACTGATCCGGCAAATAAGGGTGCTACCGGGCTTGGGTTGAAGATCTTTTACAATGGAGACTTATTAAAGGCAGACGATTTGGCGCTGAATGATGATGTAGGTGGCACACCTACGGTTGGCGTTGCCGATGATACGGACGATGGTGATAATGATCCGTCAACCGACAAGAAGATTATTGTTGCGTGGTTGCAGAAAAACACAACGGGGTTAAGCCCGGAACCTATTCCTTGGCCTGAAATCGATCATACAGATGGCGTTACGCTTTATGATCTTACATTCGGGCGCGCAGATGCGACGTTTATTGGAAAAACCACATTGAACTTCCAGGTGGATACAGCCGCAGGGTTCGACCC
>JABGTE010000027.1 GCA_018647445.1 Gammaproteobacteria bacterium | reverse complement strand
GGTAAGGGTGAAATGGTGCGGTAAGAGCGCACCGCGCAGCTGGTAACAGTTGTGGCAAGGTAAACCCCACTCGGAGCAAGACCAAATAGGAACTCGATGACTGCGGCCCGCAGGTGAGTTCGGGTAGGTTGCTATAGGTGTTTGGCGACAGGCATCACAGATGAATGATTATCCTCGACAGAACCCGGCTTATTGCTAACTCCCATTCATTTCTGCTTTGATATTCCAAAAAGATATAAAAACCTACTAACTTAATAATCCACATTAAGTTAAGTCTTCATCTGCTTGTTCAAAATAGCGAAGTATCTGTAAACGCATTTCCAGATCCCGAACCTTTCCTAAACCCTTGTGAAACCTAGAGAAATTTCGATTCTACCTGCTTGACATCATTGCCGGGTCTTTTTATTGTTCGAAGTGCACAAATGTGGGTATTTGTGGAGTTTAGTGGGCAATTTAAATCTAAGGAATTAAGGCAGTGTTCAGAGGGGTTAACCAGGTCAACATGGATGCGAAGGGTCGCCTGACGGTACCGACGCGCTATCGCGATGAGATTCTGGAATCTTGTCGGGGTGCTGTGGTGGTCACCATTGATACTGAGGAACGCTGCTTGCTGATTTACCCGCAGCCTGCCTGGGAAGATATCCAAAGAAAGGTCGAATCGCTGCCGAGTTTTAACACTGCGGCACGACGGGTGCAGCGTCTATTGATTGGTCACGCCACCGACATCCCTATGGACAAAAACGGTCGTATTTTAATTACGCCGCCGCTCAGAGAATACGCCGGCCTGAACAAGCACACGGTTTTGTTAGGTCAAGGCAATAAATTGGAATTGTGGGATGAGCTCACGTGGAGCGCTCGACGAGATCAATGGCTTGAAGTGCAGTCAGAAGGCGGTATGCCGGATGAATTGCAATCACTTTCACTCTAGGTCGAGGCGTCATGACGCACATTCCCGTAATGCTCGAACAGGCGGTCGATGTCTTGGTGCATCGATTAGATGGCTTTTACATCGATTGTACTTTTGGCCGTGGCGGGCATTCGGCAGCAATCTTGAGCAAGCTCTCAGATCAAGGGCGATTAATGGTAATTGACAAAGATCCAGAGGCAATCGCAGTGGCCCAATCTAGCATGGGGCACGATGCTCGGGTTTCGATTGTTCAAGGATCTTTTGCGCAAATTAAAGATCATGTGGCGGCCTCTTCGGTTGAGAAAGTCGATGGGATATTGCTCGATCTCGGTGTGTCCTCGAATCAATTGGATGTTGCGGAACGAGGGTTTAGTTTTGGTAAACCCGGCCCGTTAGATATGCGAATGGATAATACTGCTGGCGAAACCGCGGCAGAGTGGCTCAATCGGGCCTCTGAGTCTGAGATTAGCGTGGTGCTAAAGGATTATGGCGAGGAGCGGCATGCGCGACGGATTGCGCGCGGGATCATCGCTGCAAGAGCTGTCGCGCCGCTGCAAACGACTCAAGATTTGGCGCAGTTAGTCGCTAAAGTTTCGCCGAGCCATGATCCCAATAAGCATCCGGCTACTCGGGTGTTTCAAGCGGTCCGGATTCAGGTGAATCAAGAGCTCAAGGACATTGATGAATGCTTGGCAGCAACGCCTGATTTGCTCGAAATGGGTGGGCGCCTGGTTGTGATTAGCTTTCATTCCTTAGAAGACCGTCGTGCTAAGCGGTTCATCAAACAGCAAGAAAAGAACGACCCCTACCCGTCCAAATTCCCAATTTTCGATCATCAGATTCAGCGACCAGTGCGCTCTCTCGGCAAGTGGCGCGCACAGAACTCAGAATTGGCGCTGAACCCGCGGGCCCGTAGCGCGGTCATGCGTGCGATGGAGAAAATTGCGTGAGCGCTCAACCGTTAGTGCTGCAATGTTTGAGCTGGTTTGGCGGTGGCTGGCCAAGACGCGTCATGGTGCTCTTGGTTTTTCTTTTAGCGTCGAGTGTAGGTGTCATTTTGGTGTCTCATGAAACTCGAGCGCTCTACAGCCGAATTCAAGTTGAAGAGCATGTCAGTGATAATTTGGATAGCGAGTACGAGCGGTTATTGCTTGAGCAAAGCGCTTGGGCCGGTTACAACCGAGTCGACCAACTGGCGCGGGAGGAGTTGCAGATGCAGACGCCGCGTCAAGCTAATTTGGTTTTGATGCGTCGCTCGCCGCGGCTTTTGCAAACTGCCAGCGTTGATGGAGATCAGGAATGACCCCTGCCTTCAGAATCCACTTGGCGGCGCTTTTGTTTTTGCTATTGATGGCAGGCGGCGCTGGACGACTGATCTATATCGAAATGTCTGAAAAAGACTTTCTTCAAGATCAGGGTGATGCCCGAACGATTCGAATGGAGCGGATTAATGCTCACCGCGGCATGATTTTGGATCGCCGAGATAACCCTTTAGCGGTGAGCTCACCGGTTGTCTCGCTTTGGGCAAACCCATCGGAGCTCCCAGATGACCTGCAAAGTCTCACCGAGCTATCGACGGGGCTCGGGGTTTCTGTTGATGAATTCACACTTAAAATGCGCCGGGCCGAAAGTCGTAACTTTGTCTACCTTCGACGCCGCGCTAAGCCGTCCGAAGCCGATGCCATCCTTAGTCTTGGGTTGCCAGGCGTTTATGGTGAGAAGGAGTACCACCGTTTCTACCCCGGGGGTGAAATCGCGGCGCATGTTGTGGGCTTTACCAATATTGATGATGTTGGCCAGGAAGGCATAGAGCTGTCCTTCGATGACTGGTTGAGTGGAAAACCGGGCAAAAAGAAGGTTCTTAAAAACCTCTATGGTGAAATCGTTCGAGATATTATGCCGGTAGCTGAGGCGGTCCCGGGTCGTAATCTAAGGCTTTCGATTGATCAACGCCTACAGTTTTTGGCTTATCGGGAACTCAAATCAGCGATCGCACAATATGAGGCTCTTTCGGGTTCTTTTGTGCTTTTGGACGTTCAAACCGGCGAAGTGCTGGCGATGGCGAATCAGCCCTCCTACAACCCCAACAATCGTATTCAGTTAGATCTCTCGTCAGTGCGAAATCGAGCGGTGACTGATGTCTTTGAGCCCGGCTCAACGGTTAAGCCTTTTACGGTTGCGGTTGCATTAGAGTCGGGTCTCGATATGGGTTACACGATCGATACCAGTCCTGGGTTCTTGAAAGTTGATGATGCTGTCATAAAGGATCCTCGTAATCGGGGAACCTTGGATTTGGGCGGCATCTTGGCGTATTCCAGCCAGGTTGGGATTAGCCGGCTCGCGCTCAGCCTTAACGAATACGACATTTGGAAGCAGTTCCAAACCTTGGGCTTTGGTGAGGTCACGGGGGTTGGCTTCCCGGGGGAA
Organism: Gammaproteobacteria bacterium; assembly: GCA_018647445.1. GTDB lineage: Bacteria > Pseudomonadota > Gammaproteobacteria > Pseudomonadales > Azotimanducaceae > UBA9926. Next base: position 12,313 of record JABGTE010000027.1, on the reverse strand, counting down.
AGCAGTGGATTTTTACCCAACCGTCGCCGATGGAAGGACATTGAGCGTGTGACCTTTGCCTATGGTTATGGTTTGACCGTGACCCCGCTTCAGCTTGCATCGGCTTATAGCACCATCGCATCCGGTGGCATCAAGCGTGAGGTCTCACTCATCGCCGGTCAGGTATCGGAAGGTCAGCGGGTGATGAATGCGGGGATTGCCCTGCAGCTGCAGAGCATGCTCGGGCGCGTGATCACTGAAGGCACTGGTCAAAAAGCTGCGATTGAATCCTATGATGTCGGCGGTAAGACCGGAACAGCGCGGAAAATCGGTGAAAATGGTTACGACGATACGCGGCATATTGCATTTTTCGCAGGGTTCGCGCCGCAATATTCACCAAGGTTTGTGGGTGTGGTTTTGATCAACGAGCCGAAAACCGAACAGGTTGGTGGCGGCAGCATCGCGGCGCCGATTTTTTCTAGAGTCATGTCGAATGTGTTGCGATTGCTGAGTGTGCCACCCACTGACACTCGAGAGGCGGTGTGATGAGCGCCTCCTTACGCGCATTGGTGCCAAAGATTGATCTGCCAGATATTGCAGTCACGGGTATTGCGTTAGATAGCCGGCGCGTCGAGCCCGGACAAGTCTTCATCGCCCTGCAGGGGACCGCGCATGATGGTCGCTGTTTCATCAAAAATGCGGTTGCTGCTGGTGCGTGCGCTGTACTCTGTGATTCGGCGTCGGCCGAAGACGGCATAGGGGTCCCCGTGATTGAGGTGCCGAACCTGGCGGACGAGATCGGTAAAATGGCAAGTCGTTTTTATGGAGAGCCTTCGAAACATTTGACGACGGTTGCTGTGACCGGGACCAATGGTAAAACCTCCGTGACTTATATGGCTGCAAGCGCCCTTACTTATTTGAAGCGCTCGGCGGGCATTATTGGAACGCTTGGACAAGGGTTCTTGACGGATCTTTTGGATTCTGGGCTCACAACGCCGGATGCGGTAGTCATTCAATCATCGCTTAAATCCATGTTGGATGCGGGTGCGGATATAGCGCTCATCGAAGCGTCATCGCATGGCCTCGTACAAGGCCGTCTAACGGGCACCACGATCCAGGCTGGCGTGTTCACCAATGTCACGCGCGATCACCTCGACTACCACGGTGACATGGCAAGTTATCGTGAAGCAAAAGCCAAGTTGCTTCAGTGGGAAGGGTTGCAGTGCGCGCTCTTGAACCTAGATGACCCTTGGCTGGCTGCCTTAGCGCAGGCAGCGCAGGTGCCGCAAGTGTTGGGCTTTAGTCAAATGGACGTGCCGACTGCCCTGATCCGCGCCGAGGAGCTGCAATTTCAGGTGGCGGGCGTTCAATTTAGATTGTGTACCCCAGCTGGCAGCACCATTGTACGGAGCGCGTTGCTAGGGCGACACAATGTCAGCAATTTGCTGGCGGTGGCGGGCCTGCTTTATTGGTATGGCGTTGAACTCGACGATATGGGCGCGGCGCTCTCCAATTGTCAGCCGCCACCCGGCCGGCTACAGCGGGTGCCTCATCCAGACCAGACGGTACTCATTGATTTTGCCCACACCCCTGATGCCGTAACCCAGGTGTTGCTGTCGCTCAGGCTACATTGTCAGGGGCGGCTAATTTGTGTGCTGGGCTGTGGCGGCGATCGGGATCCAGGCAAGCGACCTTTAATGGGAAACGCGGCGGTCCAGCACAGCGATCTTTGTCTGTTTACCAGTGATAATCCGCGATCAGAGAGCCCATCATCGATTATCGATGATATGTGCCGAGACCTTGTCATCCCTTTGGACCCAGCTAACTGCCTGACCGACCGCAAGGCGGCCATACAGCGGGCCCTAACCCTGCAAAAACCGGGAGATGTGGTAGTCATTCTCGGTAAAGGGCATGAGCAGTATCAAGAGATTCAAGGGGTCCGCTATCCGTTCAACGATGAGGCAGTCGTCGCGGCGGAATTGATGCAGCGGGGCAGGATGTCATGAGCACGCACTTAGTCTCAGTTGTGATTGGTCTTGGACAAACCGGGTTGTCGGTCGCCAGATTTTTAACACAACAGGGAATTGACTTTATTGTGGGTGAGGATCGAATCTCGGATCGGGCGAGGCAGGTGCTCAAGGAAATGGGATACGACAAGCCTGTGCAGTCGATTGGGCAGCTTGTACCGCAATCCGGTGCGCACTGGTATATCAGTCCCGGGGTCCCTTTGACTTTGCCGGCTCTTGCTGATGCTCAACGAAAAGGCGTGATCTTAACCAATGATATCAATCTGTTCTCGCAGCAGGCCCAAGCACCAATGATTGGTGTCACTGGCTCGAATGGAAAAACAACCGTCACGACCCTCGTGGGTTTTCTCGCAAGCCAGCAGCTACCGTCTGTTCGAATTGGCGGCAATATCGGTGCGCCCAGCCTAGATTTGCTGGATAACGCGGCGAGCTGTTATGTCCTGGAGCTGTCAAGTTACCAGCTCGAATTGTCAACGCACTTGCCGTTAAAGGTCGCGGCGTTACTCAATCTCAGCCCTGACCATTTGGATCGCTATCAAACGGTTGATGATTACTATGCGGCCAAATCACATATTTTTTCGACTGCTGACAATAGCGTGGTTCATCGCGAACTCGCGGACTACGCCGTCGCCAAAGGGCGCCAGAAGTTACAATTATTCTCCGATAAGCATCCACAAGATGATGCTGAATTTGGATTGATTGAACGCGAGGGGCAGATATTCCTCGCACGAGGACAAGACGCATTGCTTGCGGTTTGTAATCTGAAGCTTAATGGTAAGAGCCATTGGATGAATGCCTTGGCTGCCCTTGCGATCGGCAACAGTCTTGGCCTCGATTTGAATCAGATGCTAGTCGATTTATGCCAATTTTCTGGCCTCAGGCATCGCTGTCAACGCATTGAGTTACACGATGGTAGAACCTGGGTTAACGATTCAAAAGCGACGAATATTGGTGCGACCCAATCGGCGTTAAAGGATTTTGAATCCGCGGGGCCAATGATTTTATTGCTCGGCGGGCAAGCCAAGGCGGCAGATTTTTCTGAGCTTGTTCATCAAGTAACACAGCTCCACAGCCTTAAACGAGTTTTGGTCTATGGCGACGCGGGCGCGATGTTGGCTGATAGTCTGGCGCCATTCGTAGTCTCCGAGGTCTATTCTGATTTCGATTGTATGGTTCAACGAGCGGTCGAGCTGGCTGACGAGGGCGATGTCATTTTATTGTCACCTGCTTGCGCCAGCCTTGATCAGTTTGCGAGTTATGAAGCTCGAGGTGATCGATTTGAGGAACTGATTATGGGGCGTGCCGCATGAGCGCGATTCGGCTCAATACTTTGATCTCCAGCGAGGGTAGTCCAGTGGACCTAACCGTTGTGCTATCGGCTGGTCTTCTATTGATGCTCGGTTTGATCATGGTAACGTCAGCATCCTCGGAAGTTGCAGCAAGGAACTATGGCCATCCGCTTTATCTCGCGGGTAAACACGTCGCTTTTTTGGGGCTTGGTCTGGCAGGCTTACTGGGCGCGCTGATTGTCCCTATTCGGGTTTGGCAGCGGCTCGGTTGGGTGCTCTACGCTTTTTCCGTCATGTTATTGGTGCTGGTAATGATTCCTGGTATTGGTCGTGAGGTGAATGGTGCAACGCGCTGGATACCACTTGGGTTTTTTACGCTGCAGGGTTCTGAATTCGTCAAATTATTCGCGGTGGTCTTCCTCGCCTCCTATCTTGCAAGCCCCACAGCGCGATACCAAGAGCGCTTATCCGCTTATTTACTCCCGCTGGGGTTAACCGGTCTGCTGGTTGCTATGTTATTGCTACAGCCTGACTTTGGGGCCTGTGTTGTGATGATGTCTGCGGTGTTGGCAATGCTGTTTTTCGCCGGGGTTCCAATGCGCTACTTCTTGCCGACGCTGTTCACCGGTGGGCTGTTGGTGGTCGTTTTGATCGTGCTTCAGCCGTATCGCCTTGCCAGATTAATTTCTTTTACAGACCCGTGGGCACATCAGTTTGACGGTGGCTATCAATTAACTCAGGCGCTGATTGCGATTGGGAGAGGGGAATGGTTTGGGCTGGGCTTAGGCAATAGCGTTCAAAAGCTTTTTTTCCTACCAGAGGCGCATACCGACTTTTTGTTTTCAATTGTGGTCGAGGAGCTCGGTATTGCCGGCGCGCTTTTGGTGCTGATTGGCTTTAGTGTTTTGGTGATCCAAGGGCTGCTGATTGGAAAACGTTGCTATCAATCTGGGTTTGCGTTCCACGGTAATCTCGCGACTGGTATTTCAATGCTGATCGGTGTTCAGGCGTTGATTAACTTGGGGGTGAACTTGGGGCTGCTACCCACGAAAGGATTGACGCTGCCCTTTATGAGTTTTGGTGGTAACAGTTTGTTGGTGTCGCTGGTGATGCTCGGCTTGTTGCTGCGCCTTGATTGGGAATGTCGTCTCGCGCCTGCGGTGCCAAAGAAAACCAAGGCGGCTCGCCATGCAAAGTAATGTTTTGAATTCGGATTCAGGACGCGCCATGCGCCGTATCAAACACGTCCATTTTGTGGGAATCGGTGGCGCGGGTATGTGTGGGATCGCTGAAGTGCTGCTAAATCAGGGCTATGTCGTCTCAGGCTCAGACCTGAACGCGTCCGACGTCACCGAGCGGCTCCAAAAACAGGGTGCTCAGCTCTTTATAGGTCATGCTTGCCAGCACGTTCAAGGCGCCGATGTGGTCGTGATCTCAAGTGCGATTGATGTTGATAATCCGGAGCTGAATGAAGCCAGGCGGTTGCGAACGCCGATTATACGTCGCGCCGAAATGTTGGCTGAACTGATGCGTTACCGACATGGTATCGCAGTTGCAGGAACCCATGGCAAAACGACCACGACGAGCCTAATTGCCTCGATTTTTGCCGAAGCAGGCCTAGATCCCACTTTTATTATTGGTGGGCTTTTGAATCGTACAGCCAGTAATGCGCAGCTGGGATCAAGTCATTATATGATCGCTGAAGCTGATGAAAGCGATGCCTCCTTTTTACATCTTCAACCCATGGTGGTTGTTCTAACGAATGTTGATCGGGACCATTTGGCGAACTACGAGGGTAGTTTTGCCAAGCTTAAAGAGGCGTTTCTCGCGTTTATTCATAACTTGCCTTTTTACGGTTTGGTCGTGGCCTGCGAAGACGACGCGATGGTTGCTTCGTTGTTGCCCAGCATGATGCGGCCGGTCGCAACCTATGGTTTTTCGGATGAGGTTGACTATCAGGTGGTTAACTGGGTTCAAAAAGAACAATACAGCCGGTTTGATGTTATCCGACCAGCGCCGCATCCAATCTTGTCGATCGAGTTTGGCATGCCGGGCCGGCACAATGTTCTGAACGCGGTGGCGGCGCTTGTGGTTGCGACGGATGAAGGAATAGCCGACGAAGCGATTTGTCAGGGTCTTAAACAGTTTTCCGGTGTTGGACGACGGTTCGAGGTGCATGGTCAATGTGCAATAACTCAGCGGCAATTTTTGTTGATCGATGATTATGGTCATCATCCTAATGAGGTGCGGGCGACCATCGAGGCAGTGCGCGAAGGTTGGCCGGGACGCCGATTGGTCATGGTGTATCAGCCTCATCGTTACTCTCGTACGGCTGAGCTGTTCGATCAATTTATTGAGGTATTAGCACTGGTCGATGTATTACTGATTTCCGAAGTTTATGCGGCAGGCGAAGCCGTTATTCCGGGTGCAACGGGCGCCGACCTCCATCGAAAACTCAAGGCCCGTGGGCTTTCAGAGTTGCATTGGTTGGCCGAGCTGTCGATGGCGACCGAGGTGCTCAACCAGTGCATCCAAGAAGCAGATGTCGTGCTGACGCAGGGGGCGGGCGAGACTGCGACGCTGGCGTTTGATTTGGCAAGTCTATACCGCTGTGAGGTGGTGGCATGACTTGTCACAGGATGCCGTTTGGCCTACCCCGTCATGTCCTGCGTGCCTTGCTGCTGCTGATAATGATGCCTTCGGTGCAGGCTGCAACGGAGCCTAATGGGGCTAGCGATCTTCGGTACATGGTGATTGCCGGTGACGTTGGCGAGGGCGAGCGCGATCAAATCAGACGTGTTGTGTTAGCGATGGAGGATGCGCTAAGCGACATTGATGAAGTGAGAACCCGAGTTCAAGCGTTGTCCTGGGTTGCTGCGGCCGAAGTGCAATTCAATTGGCCCGACGAGTTGACCATTAGCGTCCATCCTGAGCGAGCGATCGCTTATTGGAATGAAACCGCTTTCATAAATAAAGAAGGCGTTGCCTTCCAGTCGACGTTTCATGCGGGCATTGATTTGCCACATCTTTATGGGCCTGAGGATCAGGTAGATGAAGTCATGCGGCGATATCTAGAAATACGGCGTGCGCTACCGGACTTTCGGATTGAAATGGTTGAGGTGAGAGCGAGAGGCGCCGTGGCGTTTGAGCTTCGAGCGGGTTGGCAAGTTTTGCTGGGCAGCAATGATATCAGCGAGAGATTGCAACGTTCGGTTGTTGTGATCAACCGGCTCGAGCGGATGGGGGTTGATCCAACCAACACGCGAATTGACGCGCGTTATACCGATGGCGTTGCGATTAATGGTCCGATTCCAACAACAGAGGTTCTCCTAACGACGCACCAAAATTCAATAGAGGGTAACAAGCTATGAGCAATGCCAACAAAAATCGCATTATTGTGGGCCTCGACATAGGAACATCGAAAGTGGTCGCCATTGTTGGGGAGATCAATCCTGAGGGCAGGTTAGAGATTATTGGTCTAGGGAGTCACGGTTCCAAGGGCTTGAAAAAAGGCGTGGTGGTTAATATTGAATCCACCGTGCAGTCGATCCAACGCGCGATCGAAGAAGCAGAGTTGATGGCGGGGTGCCAGATTCAGTCTGTGTTTGCTGGCATTGCCGGCAGTCATATCCGCAGCATGGGATCGCATGGCATCGTTGCGATCCGAGACCGAGAGGTGTTCCAGCCTGACATCGATCGGGTGATTGATGCAGCGCAAGCGGTTGCGATCCCCGCTGATCAGAAAATCCTCCATATTTTGCCGCAAGAATTCATCATTGATACTCAAGAAGGGGTCAAGGAGCCGTTGGGGATGTCGGGTGTTCGGTTGGAGGCAAAGGTACATTTGGTGACTTGCGCCGTTAACGCGGCGCAGAACATTGAAAAATGTATTAAGCAGTGTGGCCTTGGGGTTGATGACATTATTTTAGAGCAGTTGGCGTCAAGCTATTCGGTATTAACCGAAGACGAAAAGGATCTTGGCGTTTGCATGGTGGACATTGGCGGTGGCACCTCGGACATCGCGATTTATACCGAAGGCGCGATCAAGCATACCGCCGTAATCCCAATTGCCGGCGACCAGGTCACGAATGATATTGCCATGGCTTTACGAACGCCCACTCAAAATGCCGAAGAAATCAAAATTAAGTATGCCTGTGCCTTGGGTTCGCTTGCGGGCGAAAACGAAACGATCAAAGTGCCCAGTGTTGGAGAGCGGGAAGATCGAAGTTTGTCGCGGCAGGCGCTTGCTGAGGTTGTTGAGCCAAGGTACGAAGAATTGTTCACGTTGATTCAGGCGGAGTTACGCCGAAGCGGGTTTGAAGATCTCATTCCTGCTGGGATCGTGTTAACCGGTGGCGCCTCGAAAATGGAAGGCGTGGTGGAGCTGGCGGAAGAGATATTCCATATGCCAGTGAGTATCGGTAAGCCAAAAAATGTCTCGGGGCTGTCTGATATCGTCAGAACCCCAATTTATGCAACCGCCGTTGGCCTGCTTCAGTACGGGGCAGCCCAAGGCGATCGTGCAGGACGGCCGGCCTCGGCAGAAGCTGCGGGTGATTCGATTTGGTCAAAAGTTAAACAATGGCTGTTAGGAAATGAATCCTAGTTGCTACAAATATTCATAAATCTGGAGATGACTCTATGTTCGAACTAGTTGATAACCAACCCCAACATGCGGTTATAAAAGTCATTGGCGTCGGTGGCGGCGGTGGCAACGCAGTGCAACACATGGTCGACCACCACATTGATGGGGTCGAATTTGTGTGCGCGAATACGGATGCGCAGGCATTGCAGCGGTTGACCGCACGAACGCTATTGCAGCTGGGATCGGACATAACTAAAGGCCTTGGGGCCGGGGCGAATCCGAGCATGGGTAAGAGTGCGGCCTTAGAGGATAGGGAGCGGATTCAAGATGTGCTCGAGGGGGCCGACATGGTCTTTATCACCGCTGGAATGGGCGGGGGCACTGGTACTGGTGCGGCGCCGATCGTGGCTCAGATTGCGCGAGAGCTTGGTATCTTGACGGTCGCCGTGGTTACTAAGCCGTTTCCGTTTGAAGGGCGCAAGCGCATGCAGATTGCTGAAGCTGGGATTGCTGAGCTGTCAGAATACGTTGACTCGCTGATTACGGTGCCCAATGAAAAACTCCTGTCGATCATGGGACAGGATACGCCGCTCTTGGAGGCCTTTGGTGCGGTAGATGACGTGCTATTGGGTGCGGTGCAAGGTATCGCAGACTTGATTATCCGGCCCGGCATGATCAACGTCGATTTTGCGGATGTTCGAACCGTGATGTCGGAGATGGGCATGGCGATGATGGGGAGTGGTGCGGCAGTTGGCGGGAATCGAGCCTTGGAAGCGGCAGAAGCTGCGGTTAGGAGTCCGCTCTTGGATGATATCGACTTCTCTGGCGCTCGGGGCATTTTGGTCAATATCGCAGCCGGTGTAGACATCACGCTAACCGAATTTTCGCAGGTCGGTGCAACGATTGAAAATTTTGCGTCGGACAATGCAACGGTTGTGATTGGTACGGTGATTGACCCAGAAATGGGTGATGAGATGCGGGTCACAGTGGTTGCAACCGGCTTAGGTCTTGACAACCTCAATAAGGAGCCTGAGTTGCCGGCAGCGCTACGCAGGCGGCTTGCTGGTGATGGTGTGCCGGATTACCAGCAATTGGATAGACCGACGGTTATTCGGAATAAGGCGATCCAGGATGGTGGCGTCGCTTCGACGGGTCAGCAGCAAGACCTAGAGTATTTGGACATCCCCGCATTTTTGAGGCGGCAGGCCGATTGATAATCAAAAAATGGGCCGAAGGTCGGCGAGGAAAAGGCGGTAGACGGCTTGGAGTTGCGATCAAGCGCATCGGTTGCTGCACGCATCCGATGGCTGGATCTTCACAAGATGCAAAGTGAATGAGCGCGCGCGTTCGACCCATTGGCTTGGCCAGCGCTTTTTGTGTCTTAGTGTTGAGGTCGAGGATGAAGCGATTAAAATCGTCAATTAGATACCTAAATACAATTTTTCAAATAAAATGCAACTTTTCTCCATTATTAGGGTCAATATTGGAGTAATTCCGTAGTTATCGTATTTCTGTTTTGTTAAGATCTGCGCCGCAGCGGGATTAGGCAGAGAGCTCCGAAGTAATAAGCTCTGTTAAAGGCAATCGCTACTATTTGGGATGCTGGACATGGTAAAGCAGAAAACATTAAAAAATGTGATCCGAGCGACAGGCATTGGGCTGCATACGGGTGAAAAAGTTTATTTGACGCTGAGGCCGGCCCCTGTGGATACGGGTGTTGTCTTCATCCGTTCTGATCTTGACCCTATGGTTGAGATCAAAGCACTTAACAGCTCCGTTGTTGATACCAAGCTTGCAACCACTATTGGCGAGGGCTCCGTCAGAATTTCGACCGTTGAACATGTGCTAGCAGCCTTCTCTGGTTTGGGTATAGATAACGTTTATGTTGAGGTCAGTGGTCCGGAAATGCCCATTATGGACGGCAGTGCCGCAACATTTGTTTTTTTGGTCCAGTCTGCTGGCATAGAAGCACAATCTGCAGCCAAAAAGTTTATTCGGATTAAAAAACCGATTCGAGTAAGTGGCGCTGATGGAGCAAACGATTATGGTCAGCGGGTTGAATTATTGCCCCACGCTGGCTTCAAGGTCAGCCACACGATTATCTACGATAACGCGGTAATTAAAGAACAGCACGCGAGTATTGATTTTGCCAACACCGATTTTGTGAAAGCGGTCAGTCGAGCAAGAACCTTTGGGTTGATGCAGGAATTTGAACAGCTTAGAGAAATGAATCTGGCACAGGGCGGTAGCTTGGATAACGCCATTGTTGTAGACGAGTTCAGGATTCTAAATGCCGATGGGTTGCGCCATGACGATGAGTTCGTAAGGCACAAGATTCTCGACGCCATCGGTGATTTGTACTTGCTCGGGCACAGTATTCTTGGGGAGTTTGTGGGCTATAAATCCGGGCATACTGAGAACCATGCATTGCGATCCGCGCTTTTGGCTCAGCCAGATGCTTGGGATGTGGTCACTTTTGGTGATCGACAAAAGGCCCCGAGTGCCTACGCAAACTTGGGTGGCCTTGACTACGCCTCTTAGGCCTTGAGTTCAAGGGATGCCGCGTGCACGCATCCCAGCGCGCCTGACAACTATCGTTGACTTAATTTCAATAGGGCCAATTTAAGCGCTGGAAAGTCTGTTGTTGCGGCATGGGCTTGTAAAAGCGACTGATTGTCTGAGGATATTTTTGCGGGTTGTCGCGCTGCTCGGTTGGCCTTCTCTGTATCAGGTCGGACCTGGACCTTGAGTACCCGCACGTGGGGTATTAACCCCTCGTGCTGTAATTTGGATAAGAAAGGGTATTGCCTGTATTGCAGCTGGGTTGCTTGGGCCGCGCTCGGCACCTGCAGGTAAAGGGTGTCGTGACGAATGTTTGAAACCTTTACCCGGACATCCAAGACTTGCTCGATCGCCATTTCAAGACGCTTAAACTCCTGTGCCTGACGCACGATTGCCGCAGTTGCACCCGCCATATCGCCCAAGATGTCTTCTAATAACTTCATTAGGTCTTCAGTCAGTTGAATCACAATCTGTTAGTATTATGACCGAGATCGAGGCAATAAACAGTTATGAAACTGATTGTATTTAACGAAAAGTCTGGCAGCCATCGGGTGCTGCCATTGCGGGGTTTGCCAATCGCCATAATGTTGCTGGTTCTGAGCTTGGCCGTCGGAGGGCTGGGTTTGGTCCTCGATCATGTGGTGAATAGCGATGCCCGAGCAGCGCAGCAGTTATTGAGCGGTCTTGGCACGTCTCTCGGCGCGCAGCGTCAGGCAATCCAAACGTTCGACCGCGAGCTGAGCTTAAATTTAGAGGTCAGTGCAGCAAGAATTGCGCGCTTGGAGTCCAGGCTGCTCAGGCTGGACGCCCTGGGTCAGCGCCTGAGTGAGTATGCAGCGCTTGATGATGCGGAATTCGATTTTACTCAGCCAACCGGATTGGGTGGGCCAAGTTCTGCCGAACTCGAGGTCGCAGGTGGCTATGAACAATTGTTGGAGCCAACCGAGGCGGATCTAAAAAGCCGCTTAGCTTTAATGAGCGTCGACATTGAACGGCGTTCAGATCAATTGGCAGTGATTGAGCGGGTGTTGTTGCGGCAGCAGCGGGTTGACGATGCGTCGTTATTTGGAAAGCCGGTTGCCAAGGGATGGGTGTCGTCAAACTACGGCATGCGGACTGATCCCTTCTCAGGCAAGCGGGCTTGGCATAATGGTGTTGATATTGCTGGCAAGGCCGGTGTGGACGTGGTTGCCATAGCTTCAGGCATTGTGACGTTTGCGGGTACCAAGAGCGGCTACGGCAAAATGGTCGAAATCAATCATGGTGGCGGAGTGATTACGCGCTATGGCCATCATGAATCCTTAGCCGTATCGGCTGGAGACCTGGTTAAGAAGGGGCAGAAAATTGGTGGTATGGGTAGTAGCGGCCGGTCAACGGGTCCGCATGTGCACTACGAGATTCATAAAAATAACCGATCGATTGATCCTTCTATTTATATACATCGGTTGCCTCGGTCTCGGTCAGGTTGATGGCCGTGTGCTTTGTGATTCATAGACTGCGTTGATGAGACCATAACGGAAAAAATACAATGGTAATGAAGATTTTAGGGCGATTGTTCGGCACTAAAAATAGCCGAGAAATTAATCGGCTGAAAAAGGTTAGTGACCGGGTGAATGGGTTTGAGACGAAGTTTGAGGCGTATTCCGACCTCGAACTTAAGGCCGTTCGGACCGAGTTTGTTAACCGGTTGAGCGCCGGCGAGACGCTAAAGGCGCTTCAGCCTGAAGCCTTTGCGGTTGTTCGAGAAGCGGGCAAGCGCGCGCTCGGCATGCGCATCTTCGATGTCCAGATGGTCGGCGCGGTCGCCCTGCATGAAGGTAGGATCTCAGAGATGAGGACGGGCGAGGGTAAAACGCTGGCTGCGACTCTTG
>JABGTE010000028.1 GCA_018647445.1 Gammaproteobacteria bacterium | reverse complement strand
CCAATCGATCAATTAAAGGCGGTTTTGCATCAAATCGAATTGTCGCAACGCGAGGTGGGTGGCGATGGCATGCCGTATGGTTTGCAGCTGAGGCTCTCGTGTCTGTCTGCCGCCATTCATCGAGGTGATCCGGTCGAGCTGCTGGATCTCGATGCGGCCATTGAGACGCTTCGAAAAGACATCGAAGATCCTGAGTTTATTAAAGGTTTGGCCCGTAGCCTACTGCTGGAAAATCAGCATAGAGTCACTGTGACGCTGCAGCCCGATGTAAACCTCGCCCAGGAAAAAGCCGATGCAGAGCGGGCGCGGTTACAGATGACAGCCCAGGCAATGAGTGATTCTGAGCGCCGTTACGTAATGGATCAGACGGCTGCTTTGGCGCTAAGGCAAACTGAAGTTGAAGATTTAGATCTTTTGCCCAAGGTAACCTTAAAGGATGTGCCGAGAGACCACATTTACCCAGAACCCATTGTGACGGGGCCTGTCACGGCGTACGCCGCTGGCTGTAACGGCATTGTGTACCACCAGTTGATTCGCGAGCTGCCGGAGCTGAGTGAAGCTGATTGGCGATTGCTGCCAGTACTGAATCAGGTGGCGGGTGAGTTGGGCTTTGGCGGTCAGGACTATGTGGCTGCACAGAACTTACAACAATCGCTGACCGGAGGGATCAGCGCATTTGCCAGTGTGCGAGCAAGCCTTGCCAATGTTAATCAAGCGGGCAGCTTCTTTGTGTTGAGTAGCCGATCGCTTGCTCGCAACGCGAGCAAGATGATGACGTTACTGAATGAAACCTCACAAGGCTTGCGCTTTGACGAAACGGCGCGCATTGCAGAGCTCGTGCGGCAATCTAATACCCGCAAGCAAATGGGCGTGGTCAATCAGGGTCACAGTCTGGCGATGCTCGCAGCGTCTGCTGCATTTTCCAAAATATCAGCGTTGAATCATCAGCTATCCGGATTGGGCTCCCTGGCTTTTTTCAAGGGGCTTGTTGCAAAGATCGAAGAAGGCGATGTGGCATCCCTTGCGGCGGATCTGGCGGGATTGTATGCCCGATTCCAGCAGGCGCCTCAGAGCGCAATGGTGATTGCGGACGAGGCTAGGGTGCCGGAATTGGTAAATGCTTTGTTACAGAGGGGTAGTTTGACGCAGTCTGGTCCAGCGCAGCAATTGATTCACGCGGAACAAACGGCGCTCGAAACAGTTTACGTGACGGAAACGGAAGTCAATTTTTGCGCTGCAGCGTACGGTTGCCCCAGTGAGTCCAGCGCCTCTGTAGCCTCGGTCCAGGTGCTGGCTGCGGTTCTGCGAAACCAGTATCTACACGCCGAGATTCGTGAAAAAGGTGGGGCCTACGGTGGCGGCGCCAGCTACGACGCGGCGAACGGATTATTCCGGCTTTATTCCTATCGAGACCCAGAACTGCTCAAGACCTTCTCTGTTTTTGATGGCGCGCTGGAGGCAGTTCGTTCGATGAAATGGACCTCAAACCTCATTGAAGAGGCCGTTCTGGGTCTCATGAGTAGTCAGGATGCGCCTGGTTCACCAGCAGGGGAAGCCCGCGGGGATTTTTATCAGCAATTGCAAGGTCGCTCGCACGCGCACCTGCGCGCGCATCGGGCAGCCCTGTTCTCGGTCACCCCCGAGTCGGTTATTGATGCGGCGGAACAGATTTTGTCAGGCAGCAAAAGCCTTGCCGCGATCACCAATTCAGAAGGTGCGCGTGCCCTGCCCGATTCTTTTCGGGCGACGCAGCTTTAGCCGGACAACGTGTTTTTTACGGATTGTGTTTCGCACGATAGCCTTGAGCGGTTGCAGACTTTTTCGCGTTGACGGGTGTCTCGTATTTTGATCGATTGATTGCGAGCTTGCCAGTCGGCGACCCAACCTAAAAAAAGATCTCGCTCTAGGCGACTACGACGGTCTTAGATCATCCAAGCCTGCCGAATAATAAAAGGCAAGCAGCGCCGCTTGAGCGGGAAAAGTATCGTTTGAAGTTGACTTATCTTTGTATTTGAATCTTGTTTGGTCGACGCGCCAATGTATGGTGCCAAAACCGCTTATTAAAAAAACTGATTGACCCGACCATGAATTAAGAGGGAGTTTGAAGACCATGAGTGATGTAATTGTTTTGATGAGTCCAGATGGTCATGAATTTGATGTCTTTGAAGCACGCCCCGTTGGCGTAGCAAAAGGCACCATTATTGTGATCCAAGAGATTTTTGGTGTGAACGCACATATTCGAGAAGTGGCGCAAGGGTTTGCCGAACAGGGTTACCTTGCGCTTGCGCCGGCGCTTTTCGATCGGGTAGAGCGCCAGGTTGCGCTCGGTTACAGCGGCGCCGATATGATGCAAGGTGTCGAGCTCGCCCGCGGTAAGCTGCGGCGCGAAGACGCCTTGACGGACCTTCAGACGGTCATTGATTCGGCGGCGGATTCTGGGCCCGTGGGTGTGGTTGGATACTGTTTTGGTGGCCTTTTGGCTTGGCTCGCAGCCTGTCAACTAATGCAGTTATCTTGTGCTGTGAGTTACTACGGCGGCGGCGTTGCCTCTGAAATGAGCCAGACGCCGAGTGTGCCCGTTATGTTTCACTTCGCAGCAGAGGATGCCCATATCTCGATGGACGATGTGGCGGTTGTTGAAAAGGCACAACCCGATGCGCCGTTATTTCTATATGAAGCGGATCATGGTTTTAATTGTAACCACCGTGCGAGCTATAACGAGGCGGCGGCCGTGCAGGCCTTGTCTCGAACGCATGAGTTTTTCAATGCCCATCTTGGATGAGCCGCAGGATCTAGCACTTTACTTCTGGCCAACCCCTAAGGATTATTCAGCGACGATTTTGTTAGAAGAGTTAGGTCTTGCGTACCGACTTTTTCCGGTAAACGTAACGCAAATCGATCAGCACACCGACGAGCAGGGTCGACATCTCCCAACTCGAAAGCGTCTCGCGTTGCGGCATCGGCAGTCCTGCAATGAGTAAGTTGTATTCGAGTGAGGTGCCATCCTGTTGTACTTGGCAAAATGGCAAGGCAAGTTCTTGCCTCGAGACGCGAGGCTAAAGTGGCAGTGTCTGCAGCGCCTGTTCTGGTAGGTTGGCGGTTTGTGGCCTATGGCGGAGCAAACGCATCATTTCCGACTCTATGCTGACGTTAAAACAGATTACGCGATTGAACGATATGAGCGCGAGTGTCGTAGTTGTGCACGGTGCTAGAAGGTCAGTTACCGGCAAGCACTTTTTGGCCGGACTCTACAGGATTGCAGATATGGCCGTGTTGCCGTGGATTTACCGTCATCTGCTTCATGGTATTGATTTGGCTGAATACCCTTTGGGTTCAACTGGCACACAGACTTAATGACTCGACCTGCTGTTGCAAAGGGCTTTGCGGTTGGCCATAACTGAATTACCGGAGGCAACTTTAAAAGCGCTGCGGCTAAGGAAAAAGCGCTGCGGTTAAGCAAAAAGTGCTGCGGCCAAGCAAAAAGCGCTGCGGCCAAGCAAAAAGCGCTGCGGCCATGCAAAGGCTCTTTAGGGCGTTTTGGCTCGGTGACTGGCGTTCTGCCCGTCAAAAAATATGTCGTGAAATGCAGCGGAGCGATGATTTAAAAAAAGAAGCCTTGCTAAGACCCGAGATCAACCTGCTGGGGTCTGTTCGATCGTAAGGGCGAACAATGCGGCGATCGTTTACGGCTCGCAAGAGCTGGCTTTCGTCTTCCAGCAAGATCAATAACACGGTGAACGACAACAATCAGTTTGCGTTAAACTCGCCCGGTGCGTCAGAAGGCAGGGCTGGCGGAACGGTTCTTGGCTGCTTAATTACGCGCGCATCTCTGATTGCGTTGAACCGAACATCCTTTTTTGGGCGCCGTCAATACGCAATTTCACGCCGAATATGGTTTGCACAGCTTGACAAAGGCAAGCTCCTTCTACATTCTTCGGGGGTAGTCAATGTTGGTGCCAAACCAAAGAGGGTGGTTTGGTTGTTTCTGCATAGACTCTTATATAAATAGAGCAACAATCCGAAATAGGTATGATCATGAAACAAATCCAAACCAGGTCAGGGCTGTTCGCAGCACTGGTGTTCTTGGCGTTAGCCTCGCAGGTATCCAACGTGACCGCGCAATCTCTAGACGAAGTGTTAGGCGTTCGCGCCGCAACAACTCAGGATGGCAAGAAGTCGCAAATTAAAATCGATGAAGTGAAGGATCAGACTCGCGACTTGCTGACGCAATACAAGCAAGTGATGAAGGTCGTTGATGGGTTGAAAGTTTATAACCTGCAACAGGAGCGGCTCATTCGAAATCAGAATGAAGAGCTTGCTGAGTTAGAAGCGTCGATTGATAGTGTGACCGTTATTGAGCGTCAAATCGGGCCATTGATCGAGCGAATGATTGTCAACTTGGAAACGTTTGTCAGCCTAGACATTCCGTTCCTGATGTCCGAACGGGAAGAGCGGGTTGCATTCTTAAAAGACACCTTGGACCGGGCCGATGTCAGTGTCGCAGAAAAATTCAGCCAAGTGCTGCAAGCCTACCAGGTTGAAAATGCCTACGGTTCAACGATCGAAGCTTACACCGACGTGATCGAATTAGAAGGCAAGTCTCGGCAGGTTGACGTGCTGAAGTGGGGTCGAGTGTCTTTAGTGTTTCAATCACCAGATGGCGAAACCACAGGCGTATGGGACAACGATACGCGTGATTGGGTGATCTTGAGTGACGAATATAGAACTGGTGTTAGAGATGCGTTGCGGATCGCACGTAAAACGCAAACAGCGGATTTAGTGAAATTGCCAGTTAAAGCGGCGGGAGAGTAACCATGAAAAATTTATGGATGAGTGTTGTCCTCGTTGCGGGACTGATTGGATTTCAAGCACAAGCTGCTGATAACGATGTTGAGGCGAAATCGCTGAGCGAACTGTTGCAGTTGGTGAAAGATGGCAAGGTCGTTAACGCCAGGCTCAATGAGCGTCGGGAAAAAGAATTCAATGCCGACAAGTCGCGGCAGCAGAATGAAGTGAAGAAAGCTAAACGAGAACAGGCAAACGAAGAGGCTCGTTCTGAGCGTTTGGAAGCCCAATTCGAGAAAAATGAGCAAGATATTGCGGCGCGACAAGAAATCCTGGCAAAGCGTCTCGGGTCTCTGCGGGAACTCTTCGGGGTGTTGCAACAGGTCGCGGGCGATACGCAAGGCGTGTTTGAAGGTTCAATCATTAGTGCTGAATTCCCAGGTCGTGGTCAATGGTTATCAGATTTTGCGAAGTCGATGGGTAAGAGCTCGAAGCTCGCAACCATTGAGGAAATCGAGCGACTTTGGTTCGAGCTCCAGCGTGAGATGACCGAATCTGCAAAAGTGAGCCGGTTTGAGTCTGAGCTGATTAAATTAGATGGTGAACGTGTTACCCAAGAAGTGATTCGTATCGGTTCTTATAACCTAATCAGTGATGGCGGTTATGTGACCTATGACATCGACAACCAGTTGATTAAGGAATTGCCAAAGCAGCCTGAATCACGCTTCGTCGACTCGACCGAAGCATTATTAGCTGCGGGTTCAGGATTCGTACCTTTCGGCCTTGATCCAACCCGCGGGCAGTTGCTTGCGCTTCAGATTCAAGTACCGACTCTAGAAGAGCGCGTTCATCAAGGTGGTTTGCCAGGGTACGTAATTATCGGGCTTGGTATCATTGCCCTGATCATCGCAGTAACAAAGTTTGTGTCACTCACGATGTTGGGGGTGGCCGTCAATGGACAAGCCAAGAACGCAGGGAATCCTTCGGAGAAGAACCCGCTAGGTCGGATTATTTCGGTCTACCAGAATAATAGCGAGGTTGATTCGGAGACCCTTCAGCTTAAGATCGACGAAGCCATCATGAAGGAGCAGCCTGCAATCAACCGGTTCGTAGGGTTTATTAAGATCATCTCAATGGTTGCCCCGCTGCTGGGTCTACTGGGTACTGTAATTGGGATGATTGTGACCTTCCAAGCGATTACCTTGTTTGGTACTGGTGATCCTAAAACAATGGCAGGTGGTATTTCACAGGCATTGATTACGACCGTTCTTGGCTTAACAGTCGCGATTCCGACGGTGCTGCTGCATTATTTCGTACACAGCCGCGCGACCAGCATCATGCAGGTGCTTAACGAGCAGAGTGGCGGTTTGATTGCTGAGCACGCTGAGAAAGCGAGCAAATAACTGTGGAAACTATCATTGTAGCCATTAGGACATTCATGGAGGCCGGTGGCGATGTGTTATACCTCATCGCCGGCGCTACCTTCTTGATGTGGGCCATCGTTTGTGAACGGTACATATTTATCACCACCGAGCATAAGAAGGATGTGGGCGCTGCCCTGACCTTCTGGGAGACCCGTGCTGAGCGGACTTCTTGGAACTCTCGGATGATTCGAGAGCGGTTGATTTCCGAAGTTAACGAGCGTCTCAAGGCCAACATGGGGCTGATCAAAACATTGATCGCGCTGCTGCCTTTGCTGGGCTTGTTAGGTACGGTGACGGGAATGGTTCAAGTCTTCGAAGCGATGACCTATTCGGGCGGGAACGCTCGTTCGATGGCAGCTGGCGTTTCTGCGGCCACGATCCCGACGATGTCTGGAATGGTTGCAACGCTTTCGGGCGTGCTCGCGAATTCATTTCTCACCAGTAAAGTCGACACAGAATCAATCTTTCTGGAAGACACTCTGACCATGGATCACTAAAGCCTCGCTTTAACGATCGAACATAGAGAGCATCATGCGAAGAAGAACAATACAAGAAGAAGAAAAAGTAGCTGATTTGACACCGATGCTAGACGTCGTGTTTATCATGCTAATTTTCTTTATCGTAACGGCCACGTTTATTAAAGAAACGGGGGTCGAAATCAATCGCCCGGATACCAAAACGGCAGAGATGAAGAAGACTGTGTCCTTGCTCGTAGGTGTCGGGTCAGACAGCGGGATCTGGATCGATAAAAAGAAAGTCGATATTAGAAACGTTAGACCCACGATGGAACGGCTGCACGCAGAGAATCCAAAAGGCGGATTGGTAATCCAGGCAGACTCAGTTTCTAAGGTTGAGAAAGTTCTGGCGATAATGGATGCCGCCCGTCAAATCGGGATTACTCAAGTCGCGATTGCGTCGGAAGAGAATTAAGAGGGAAACCAGATGGTGATGTTTATAAGACTTGGTCTCTCGACGATCGTCGGTGTGGTGGTGACATTGGGCTTGTTTTACCTAATGCAGTACCTAATTCAAGGTGCAGATAGCGCTTTGACGGATGATAAGATCGGTAATTTGGTTGACTTTGTACGTGTCAAGCAAGACCAGCAGTTAGAAACGAAGCAGCGAAAGCCCAAGAAGCCACCACCACCCGATGAACCGCCACCTGATGTGCCGCCACAAAACTTCAACGTGGCTGTCGACAACGCGGGATTCAATATGTCCAATGTTGATCTGTCAGTGAGTGTGGACGTTGGTGGCGGCGGGTTTGGGATTAGTGATGGCGAGTATCTCCCAATCGTAAAGGTGCAACCACAGTATCCAAGGCGAGCTTTGTCTCGCGGTCTAGCCGGGTATGTCATTGTGGAGTTTACGGTAACCGCACAGGGTACAGTGAAGAATCCCTTCGTGGTTGAGAATTGTGGGCATATCCCGAGTGCGCGTTCACCCGCAGAGTGCCTCGATAAGCCGAATAGCGTTTTTGACTCAGCGGCCCTCAAGGCGGCGGCGAAATTTAAGTACAAGCCCAAAGTCATTGATGGGAATCCGGTTGAAACCGGAGGGGTTCAAAACAAGATTGTGTTTGAACTGGCTGAAAGTTGATGGAGAGTTTAGGCATGAAGTTAAAATGTAACGCGGATAGCCTGGTTAAGAGCTTGGTTGGTATCGCCCTGATTATCAGCTTTGGTTTCGTGTCGATTGAAGAAGTCACAGCTGCCGAGGACAAAAAGAAGACGCGGCGGGGTCCCGCCATTAGCCAAAGTTTATATAAGCAAATGTCCGAAGCCCAGATCATGATTGATCCGGATTCAATGCCTCGCGAGGAAGGCGAACCCGCGCCGGTACCGAAAGGCACACCACAAGACGGCATCCAAATGCTGTTGGACATGACCAAAAAGAAGAGGCTGAACTCCAACGAGTTGTCACAAATTTGGAACTTGCTTGCATTCGGGTATTACACTCTCGAAAATGTACCGAAAACGATCTATGCCTATGAGCAGGTTTTAGCTGCTGGTAGAGAGGGAGTGATTACGGAAGCACTCGAAAAGAACGCGCTTCGGGCGCTGTTTCAGTTGAATTATTCAACCGAGGAATACGAGTTAGCGCTTAAGTATATAAATCTGTGGGAAGTGGCTAACGGCAAGCCAGATGCTGCCGTAAGTTATCTAAAATCGACTGCCAATTATCAGTTAGAGCGATTTAGAGAAGCCTTAAAGTGGGCTTTGCAGGTCGAGGAAATCATCGTTGCTGAAGGGCGGGCGATGAAGGAAAACTGGGTTTATCTTCAGGTTGTGCTCTACAGTGAACTCAAAGACGACGACAATGTGATCCGGGTTTTAGAACGGATGGTTGTTGATTACCCTAAGAAGCAGTACTGGATGCACCTTGCCGGGATGTACACCGAGAAAGAGTGGGATGACCGCGCGTTATCCGCCTACTACGCGATCTACAGCCAGGGCATGTTCGAGAAGGATTCCGAGATCGTGATGTTGTCGCAGCGTCTGCTAAACGCCGAGGTGCCCTATGAAGCGGCGAGTATTCTTGAGAAGGGTATGAAAGATGAGCTGGTAGAAACCAGCGAAAAGAATTTAAGACTTCTTGCGACCTGCTACACGGTAGCCCAGGAGATGAGTAAAGCCATTGTGGCCTGGGAGCGCGCTACTAAGTCGTCTGAAGACGGCGATATACAGTATCGTTTGGCCCAAGCACTCGCACAGCAAGATCGGCATAAGGAAGCGGTTGGGGCTTATCGGCAGGCGCTGAAAGATGATGAATTGAAGTCGCCATCTGATGCACAGTTTTGGATGGCGATCTCGCATATGTCTTTAGAAAATTGGGATCAGGCCTCAACGGCGTTCAAGGCGGCCTCGAAACTTGATAAGAAAATTGCGAAGCAAGCGCGACAATATATCCGGTATATTGCAGGTGAAAAACGTCGCCAGGCGGCACTCAAGGAAATGCTCGAAGGGTAATCTGCCCAGATTCGAATTCCAAAAAGCGGAGCCAGGACAGGGTCTAGGCTCCGTGTTAGCAACCGACAGGACGGCAAGCCGTTGTTCGAGTCGCTCGCTTTACTCAGTTCAGTTTGAAAATAACCGCCGCGTGCTGTTCAGTCTCGGGTCTGAAACGATTAGCGGTACACGCTGTGATATCTTCGTGACGGTTCTCCCCGGCGGTTTCTTTGTGTCGGCGCTATGCGAGACGCTTTGTGACGGCGCAAGCGTTCAAACGCGCCGCCTGGCGTCTAGATGGTAGCGCGTTTATAGGTGAAACAACTCGGGTTAAGCTTAGGCTCATTCGCTAACCGCCATGGCTTGTAGCAGGCTATATTGGCGCCATAAGTCTGCAGTTTCCTCAGATTGGAGGGCCTTATCCCTTACCGCGCAGTCTGGGTCCTCGTCGTGACGACAATCAGAAAACCGACAATGTTGCGCCGGCCCTAGTAAGTCCCGGTAGCGTTCAGCGAATTGTGCAGGCTCATACCAAATTTGCGCTTCGCGCATGCCCGGTGTGTCTATGATTAGGCCGCTGTCGTTAGGGAGGATGCACAGCTCTCGATGGGTGGTTGTGTGCCGGCCTTTATCATCGAAGGCACGGACTGCTTGCGTTGGCATGTGATCGAGGCCCAGAATTTGATTAATCATGCTGGATTTCCCGACGCCCGAAGAGCCAATGAGCGCGGCGCAGTGCCCTGGACTTAAGTTTTTCAGCGGGCCGGCCAATGTCTCAGCATCGTGCATGTTGACCGGGTATACCTTAGTCCCGTGTAGGATGGGTTCTAAGGCTTTAATTTTTTCTTCTGCGTCTTCCGCGATATCGGCTTTGCTGAGTAGAAGGATCGCAGGCAGGCCACAACTCCAGGCCATGGTTAGAAAGCGCTGAATTCGGTTCAGGTTAAAATTTTGGTCAAGCCCGGACACAACGAAAATTAGGTCAAGGTTCGATACTAAAATTTGCTCAAGATAATTGTCGCCTGATGCGCGGCGTGAGAGCTTGGACCGCCTAGGTATTCTGCCTGTAAT
This sequence comes from Gammaproteobacteria bacterium, assembly GCA_018647445.1. Lineage (GTDB taxonomy): Bacteria > Pseudomonadota > Gammaproteobacteria > Pseudomonadales > Azotimanducaceae > UBA9926. The sequence continues at coordinate 19,805 of JABGTE010000028.1, read as the reverse complement.
TGGGGTGGTGGCATTATTGGCCTCGAGTAAGCCCAGTGTGACCCAGTCGCCAACAACCGGAAGGGCTGTTTTGTCTCGTGGGTCAAAGCGTTGCCCGGTTGTAAGAGCTGCGCGGACGATACCTCTTTCAGTAATCACCGAATAACGTTGGCGGTCTTGGCGCATAACCCTGCCTAATTGATCGAGATCGGTTTTGTCGTCGAAACAACCAATCATTTCGTGAAAGCCGAGCTGAGCTAGGATCGGGTGCGTTTCTTTAAGATCTTGCATTGAGAGTGCCTCTAATGACTTTTCGTGCCAACGGCGCGGTGAGCGCGAGAACAATGAGCGTCGCCAGGAGCAAGCTGATCGGCCGATCGAGCAGGTAACTGAGGTTGCCGTCGCTAATAATCAAACTTCTACGGAGATTGTCTTCGAGCATGCCGCCCAGAATAAAGCCCAGTAACAGTGGCGCCATGGGAAAGGCTCGGCTTCGAAGCCAGACAGCAATCAGGGCGAAGGTGATCATCAGGTACAGATCAAAGAGGTTAAAGGAAACCAAATACACGCCAGTCAAAGAAAAGAAGATGATTAAGGGTGCAAGAATCGCTCTGGGAATATTCAGTAGCTTTGCGAAGATCGGGATCATTGGGAGATTCAAGAACAGTAAGATCAGATTTCCAATATACATTGAGACGACGATCGACCAAAATACGGCCGGTTCGTCCAAGTAGAGCCTGGGACCGGGTTGAATACCGTAGGCAAGCAGAGCGCCTAACAAAATAGCGGTCGTGCCAGAGCCGGGTATGCCTAGGGTAAGAAGCGGCACAAATGAGCCCGTGCAGGCAGCGTTATTAGCAGATTCAGGGGCTGCAAGCCCTTTCAAGTTGCCTTTGCCAAAGGGTGGGAGCGGCGCTTTTGCAATAATTTTTTCGAAACCATACGCAATGAATGACGCGATGGTAGCGCCCGCCCCTGGTAACACACCGATTAAAAACCCTGAAACGGCGCTGCGAGAAATCACGGGTGCAATGCTTCGTATTTCCTGAGACTCTAAACGAAGTGCTTGACTCGGAATAATCGGAATTACAGTTTGAGTCGCTTGCTCTGCTCTTAGCATAATCAGCGCTTCGGTTAAGGCGAAAGTTGCCATCGCGAGCATGAGAAAACTAAGGCCATCGATGAGGTCCATCCGGCCAAACGTAAATCTTGGGATGCCAGAGGCAAGGTCAGTGCCCACCGTTGATAAGCACAATCCAATAGCCGTCATCATAACGGCCTTTAGATACTGTCCGGGCTCAGAGAAAGAGGCAGCGAGGGAGAGGCCTAAGAGCATCATCAAGGTATATTCTGGCGACTGAAAGGCAAGGGATAGATCGGCCAGCGCAGGCGCTGCGATCATAAGTAGGATGACCGCTATGGTCCCGCCAAAAAAGGAGGCATATGCGGCAACTGCAAGCGCTTTTCCGGCATGGCCGTTTCTGGCCATAGGATAGCCATCAAACGCCGTCGCGACCGTTCCAGCAACGCCCGGTGCGTTGATCAGAATTGCACTGGTTGAACCACCAAATATGGCGCCGTAGTACACGCCTGCAAGTAAAATCATACCGCTGGCCGGATCCAGGTTGTAACTAATGGGAATCATAAGGGCAATCGCAGAAATGGGACCTAGCCCAGGCAGCATGCCGATCAACATGCCAATCAGGCAGCCGGCTGCAACAAACAAAAGGTTAGAAAAGGTAAGCGCCGTTGATAACCCAAGTAGCAAGCCGTCAATCATGTTCCTTGCAACCAGGTCGTGAGGATTCGCCCAGGGCTAATGTAGATGTTCATCAGGTCGAGCAAACCCCAAAGTATTAAAGGGATGCCCACGGCAAATGGCAATAAAATTCTCCAAGCGACGGCGCCGGTCTTGCGAGCGCCGACGGTTAAAAAGGCGATGCTTGCGATGACAAAACCAAGGACGTCAATCAAACTAATGTAGATGACTAGGACTACGATCATGCCGAGAATTGGGTCTTTATAGATGCGTTGCTCAAGCGAGGGCTGCGGATTCTGCTTGGTAGGCCGACGCGCTTCAGTGAGCAGCTGGAGGAGTGCGGCGGTAAAACCCAGTCCGCCGGTAAAGTAAGGAAACGCACTGGCGGTAAAATCTCCAGGGAGGGACCAAGGATCGATGGGAATCTGTGCGGCTAGGTATAAATAGCCAGTAAAAAACAAGAGAAGGGCTAGCGCGGCATAGTTGATTCTAATCACTGACGGCACCGGCTGCGCATCTATTGTAAGTAACCGATACTTTGCATCAGGGATCGAATCTGCCCCTCCTGCTCCGTCAAAAAGTTATAAAACGCATCACCCTCAATATAGTTTTCTGCCCAGCCGTTACGAAGTCGAATGTCTTCGAATACAGCGGTCTCCGAAACCGTACGAAGCGTGTGCCGCATCCGGGCGTATTGGGCGTCTCCGAGTCCTTTGGCTGCGAAAAATCCGCGCCAATTCGCAAACACCAAATCGATACCCTGAGTGTTTAATAAAGGTAGATCGGGTAGGTGCGACATCTCTGTGGGTGCGGTGACGGCTATAATTCGTAGCAATCCCGCTTGATGCATCTGAAGCGCTTCACTGAGACCGGTTGATAAAACCTGAGTTTCTCCTGATAAAAGACCGGCTGCCGCCTTGCCGCCGCCATCATAGGCGAGATAGACCAGTTTCTTCGGGTCGGCGCCAGCAAGTTGCAGTGCTTTTGCAAGGACGAAGTGATCCGTATTACCGCGAACGGATCCGCCGGCAACGATGATCGATCTTGCATCTGCCTTGTAACGTTTTGCGAGATCTGAAAAGTTCTGGATCTCGGAATCTGCGCGAACGGCAAAACAGCTGTAGTCCGCAATCATCGCAGCAATAGGCGTAAGGTCTCGAAACGACTGCGGAAAAACGCCCTGCAGTGCTCTCACGATGATTGGCGTTGAACTGATGAGCAAAGTGTTTTGCTGTCGATCTGCCGTTTCAATAAGTTTTGCGATCGCTCGGCCGCCGCCACCACCGGCGGCATTTTCATAGGTAACGTTTGAAACCAGTTGCGTTTGGTCCAGCGCAAGCCCCACACCGCGGGCGGTGCCATCCCAGCCGCCGCCAGGGCCCGCCGGAATGAGGAAGTGAACGCGATCCAGCCCCACATCGGCGGCTGTGACACTCGACCCGAACCCGATCAAGAGGGTCAATGCGAGTGCCCAAGTTACAAGTTTAGGCACTAGGAAATGGTCATGAGGGTTTCTGAAAAAGCCCAGTCAAGCCAAGGCGTAAGCAATTCTAAATCGCTTGACTCAACGGTTGCGCCACCCCACAAGCGCAGACCAGGCGGCGCATCGCGGTAAGCAGCAATATCGAACGCGACGTTTTGTTGTTCGAGAAGCGCGGTCATGGATTTGATAAAAGCGCTCTGGGCTGAATCTGAGAGTCCATCAAAAACCGGATCGACAATTTTAAGGCAGATCGAGGTGCTGGACTGCTGTCTGATATCGGGTGTTAAAAATGCTGCCCAGCTGCTTTGCTCTACCCATTTTCGAATTACATTAAGGTTCGCGCGACTTCGAGCGATGAGTGCAGGTAGTCCGCCAATTCGCTGGGCCCAAGCCAACGCATCAAGTTGATCTTCAACGGCGAGCATGGAGGGCGTGTTGATCGTCGCGCCTTCAAATAAATCTCGAATCAGGACGCCACCTTTGGTTAATCGAAAGAGTTTGGGCAGTGGCCAGGCTGGATCATAGGACTCGAGTCGTGCGACTGCTCTAGGCGATAAGGCGATCATGCCATGGGCCGCTTCGCCCCCCATTACTTTTTGCCAGGACCAAGTTACAACATCGAGCTTAGTCCAAGGTAGTGCCATCGCAAAGCTCGCGGAAGTCGCATCACAAAAAGTTAAGCCTTCTCGCGCATCCGAGATCCAATCGCCATCCGGTATGCAGGCGCCAGAGGTCGTGCCATTCCAGGTGAACACGACATCGCGTTCAAGGGTTGAGACGGTGGTCAAATCAGGCAGGCTGCCGTAGGGGGCATCAAAGATGCGAACGTCTGATAGTTTCAACTGTTTTTGAATGTCTGTTTTCCAGCCAGCGCCAAAACTTTCCCAAGATAGGACGTCTACCCCCCGGGCGCCTAGCATGGTCCACATTGCCATCTCAAACGCGCCGGTATCGGATCCAGGAACAATGCCGAGCACATAGTCATCGGGCATGCCTAAAAGGGCTTTGCTTTGATCAATGACAGCTTTAATACGGCCCTTCGGTACACGGGCTCGGTGAGACCGACCGAGTGCATCGATTGGAAGGTTGCTAAGCGCCCAGCCGGGGCGTTTGGCAGTCGGTCCGGAGGAGAAACACGGGTTATTGGGTTTTGTTTCGGGTAGGTTCATCGCTTTTATCGGCTGGCTAGTGTTCAGAATCAAGAGTATAAGGCATGATGGGGTTGTCTGTCGTTGCTGTAAGCTGCAACTTCGTCAGAAAGCCTTATTCTCAGGCGGATTTGAAAACGCATACGGTTATCGGAACACTGCGCATGAAATCGAATTTGATACTCGTTGGCTTAATGGCCAGCGCGGCTTTTTTTACGCTCTCAGGTTACGAGCTGATTCGGTCATCGGCGACGGTTTTATTTAAAGCGGCTTACGGTGCTGAAAATTTGCCGGTGGTTATGGCCTTGATGCCCGTGGTCATGTTTGCGGGCGTGTGGGGTTATGGCGCACTGTTGACGCGGTTTGGCCCACGCCTTACCTTAAGAATTACAACCATCGCTGCGGCCTGTTTGATGCTGTTGTGTTTTGGGGCACTGCAACTTGATCTGTTATGGGTTACAGCGGTGCTGTTTCTGTTGAAAGAGTTCTATGTAGTGCTTTTGATTGAACAGTATTGGAGTTATATCAATTCCCGACTCGATCAAGACACGGCAAAGCGATTTAATGGGCCGATCACTGGCCTTGCGGGCCTTGGTAGCGTGGTTGGGGGCGTAATGGTCGCGCAACTGGCCATTCCTTTCGGGACTGAAAATCTCGTTTTGCTCGCAGCGATCGCGTTGATTCCGGCGGCGTTGCTTTCCAATATGGCCTATCGATGGTTTGGCGAGCCATCAGACCACAAAGACGAGCCGCCTGCTGAAACCTTCAGTGAAGGGGTCGGGTGGCATTTTGTGAGGCGTAATCCCCGGTTACTGGCGCTGTTGGCGATCGTTTTATCATCCCAGATCATGGCTGCTGTCTTGGATTTCAAGTTCCAGGGGATGTTGTCGGGCGCCTTCAACGGGGATGTCGATGCTGAGACAGCATTTCAAGGTACATTCTGGTCCTACCTTAACGCGGTAGCTGTTGCGGCGCAGTTTATTCTCACACCGATTTTGCTGACCGCTGTCGCGCTCCGGTGGGTGCACCTTTTGATGCCAGTTGTGCACCTAGCATTGATTTTATGGGCCGTCATAGAGCCCAGTTTATGGTCCGTGGGCGCTGCGTTCTTTGCGTTTAAGGTATTTGATTACTCCGTGTTTCGAGGTGCCAAAGAGCTCATCTATTTGCCTTTAGGTTTTCAGGAACGATATAGGGCTAAGGAGTTTATCGATGTGTTTGGTTACCGCACCAGTAAGGGCGGATCATCCATCATCATTGCCACCCTGCAAAAAGCTGGTGTTGCCATGAGCCAATATTATTTGTGGATTGCATTGTTGATGGCAGGCTTGTGGTTGGCTTTGGTGTTTCCCTTGACCCGTAAACGCGGTAATGAATAGCGCCTGAAGTGGCATCGAGGCTTTAGATTGACGCGCGGGCTAGGTCTAATCGATGTGCTGCCGCCAGCCTCGTGTTGTTTGCCATACAAGGCTTAAACCCTCAATGGGGGGGATTGAATCGTGTGACCTTAACTCGATGGTGAGGCCGGTGCGTACTAAACGCTGCAAGGTTTGTTGCATGACTGAACAGGCTGCTATGACAGACGGTAATTCGCATACCAGGCAGCGCGGCTCGGTGTACAGAGCCCGAGTGAGCATCAAGCGTGCGTACTCGAATCGATCAAAGCGGTGCTCGTCCAGGGTAATGACCGTATCTAGACCCAGAGGGTGCCGATAAATCGCATGGGTTAAGGCCAGTTGCTGGATCAATCGATCGACCCGCGCGAGATCTGGTGCGGCAGCCATCATGGTGATATTGGCCAGAATCGTGGTGTTAAAAATAGCGTCCGTTGTGGCCGTGGTTGTGATCGGTGAAGGCCAAAATTCTCGACCCTCGCTGCCCGGGCAGGCTCCAACAGAACCAGGGGCTAAAATGGTGCTCCGAAGGTGGGCGAAGGATGTCGATGGGGTTAGTTGTCGATAATGTAAGGAACCGAATTGACTTGTTTGAGTCGAAGAAACTCGCTGCTCAGACGAATCGATCCGCGTTGATTCAGTGCTAGCTGTTATCTGGTCTGGGGGCCTGAGTTCGCGAAGATCATGCCGGATTTCTTGTGCTGAACGCGCCTTCGTCAACTGCTGGCACACCGACAAGATGTACTGGGTCAACAGTCCGCGGTAGGCCAAGATAAGATAAAGTCCGCCGAGACTCAGCTGGCCGATCATGGTCTCCAAGGCGATGCCATAGACTAAAAGACTCAAAGAGATGCCAACGGTAAATTGGTTTACCAAGGTCATTCTCGCCTTGTGATCCGCTGCCAAAGATTGTTGCGAATGGAATGCTTGCAGCGCCTGAATGATCCGGTTCAGGAAAGGCTGTTCTGCACGATAGCGGCGAATCTCCCGATGATGACTGAACCATTCCATGAGATGTTTTAATCGCGTTTGCTCTGAGTTGTTTGCGCATTTTTCTGCAGAGATAATGGGGTGCGTGAACCAAATACTGGTACAAATAAGAACCGCACTTGCAACGGTCATGAGGCCTCCTGATGCGGGATGGATTAACCATAAAACAGATAAAAGGCCGACTGCCAGCACGAGGTCACCTACGATGCGAACCGCTTCAGCACCATAAAATTGGCCGAAAGCATAAAGGCGTTGAACGTGTTTTAAAGCGGCCTGGACGTCGGTTGATTCGAAAGCGCCGGACGGCGCAGCAATCTGGTTATCTAGCAGTTTAAACAAAGCATGTTTTTCAAGGTGCTGGCTGCAGTCCATTAAAAGTCGTTGTTGCAAATGTGTTATGAGTGGCATCGCGAGCAAGATCAGCAGGAGTCCGACCGTGACTGATTGTAATAGCGCAAAGTCTTGACTGATGATGACCTCGTCCAAGATAAATTTGATAATGACGGGAATGCCTGCCTGCAGGGCACCCACCATCAGATGAAAAACTAGGGACGTTAATTGATTTGCCTGAACTGTAAGGTCCTTAGAAGCCGCGATCCTAGCTTGCGCTGATATAGCGGTTAGCTGCTTGTTGATCAAGGGCTGAAAGGTCAGGGCCACGCCCGTAAAATGGTCCAGCAGCATTTGCTTATCGATCGTTAAGCGACCGACGGCTGGGTCATCAATGATATAGCGTCCCCATCGTATCTCTCTGAGAACGACGAAGTGATTCATTTGCCAGTGTAGAATACACGGTAGTGTGAGCGCTGGCAGTTCTGCGGGCTCGAGCTCAAGCGTTAGGACAGAGAGGCCCAGTCGGGTTGCGTGCTGGACTAGGTCTGCTGCCGACCACTGCTGATGCGCTACGCCATACATAGCTTCGAATTGGACTGCGGTGATCTGGCCACCAAAGTGATGGTCGATCATGATCAGAGTGGCTAAGCCGCAGGCTGTTCGCCGGTGTTGCAGAATTGGGCTGTCAAGGCTCATGACGCATTCCTAAAGTGGGCGAGACCATTGCCGCAAGCCGTTCCAGAAGCGTTTTTTCTGAGACAACGATCCAGGTTTGGGCCTGAGTGCCCGCGATAAAATTTAACGATTTGCCGGTCGATGTAATGATCGGTTTGGGTAATCGAACTGTCGCGATTAAGTCGCGTGATGCGGGCCCGTCGTTCGGCGAATCGCTCAAGGAGATGGCTGATAGATCCCGTATTGTTCCTGAGATGCTGCCATCCATGGGGGTTAAATGGGTGAGTAATTTTACGTCTAAAGCATCACCAATATTGAGTAGGGTTTGAACACGCTTGGGAACTCGAAGTTTTACTAAGTAGTAAGGCTTTGGGGTTGCCAGCTCGATTACCGGCATATTTTGGGTCACAAAATCCCCGGGCTCGGCGGCCCTTCGGACGATTCGCCCCGAGCTGCTCGCCGTGATGATTCGCCGAACGGGGTTGGCCAATCGTTTAGATTCTGCGTTGATGGTTTGGCGCTGACGCTGGGCCTGAATTTCAGCCCGTTGAGCATCGAGTTTCGCTGATTTAAGGTTAGCGCGAGCAGAGGCAAGTCTAAAAGAGAGTCCGGCTTGCTCAGATTTGAATTCGACAATCCGTGAGGCTAAAACTCTGAGCGGCATATTCATTCGCTGCCATTCAATGGCCGAGATAAACCGGTTTAAAAACAAGTCGCGAGCTGTTGAAAGCGCAATTTGCTGTTGTTGTAGGTGCTCTACCTCGAGGTCAATTAGGGTGCGGCGCCAATGCTTCTGTTGAAGCAGTAAGCTGACCTCGCTTACGAGCTTACCGATGAGCAAAGCTTGCTGCTGCTGTTTGATTTGATGTTCACGCAGCAGGGCGTGGGCTTCGAAATCTGAGTTTCGTCTTAATGCCGTGTTTTCAGACGTTACAACTGGGTTGATATAGGCGATGACCTTGCCCGCTTCGACAAAATCACCGACTTGAACGGCAAAGGACTGTAGTTGACCGCTGGTTTTCGCAGTTTGAATAAGGGCTTTAGGTTCATAAAGGTGTCCGCTCAATAGAACGCGATCGGGCAGCGGCAAAAAACCTAGGAGCAGCATCAGCACCACAGCTAAGAGGAACCCAATCATGAAGCGCGTAGCGCCAGTGCCTTGAATTCGCGGCAGCGCGCCGAAGGTCGCTTCTCGATAAGAAATTTTTTGAGCTCGTTCGCGAAAAAGTAATCGATTCATTTTTGGCTCAAAGAAAAATCATAGATCATAAGTAGAGAGTGAAAATGCCGCCGCGGTGATTGGTCTCCGGCTGCGTGAGACAGCGATGGCCCTAGAAGCTGTTTTTGCCCGCTGCCGGTTTGTCCTCGTCTCTGAGCGCAGGGTCTGGCGAGGGTCATAATGCGCGTGCAACCGCCCCAGCATTGCAATCGATTTTGGCGCGGACTAGGATGTTTCAAGGGTTAGTTTTTTCGTTATCAAAAGAGCAGGAGGTCACGGTGATGTCGCGTTCCTTGGTGGGTGCCAATGCGCCCGATTGTCTTGCCGGTCGCGTGGTTGTGGTGACGGGTGCCAGTCGAGGTATTGGTGAAGCTATCGCCTACCGGTTTGCGCAGGCCGGCGCGAAGGTCGTCGTTTCTGCAAGAACCCTGACTGATGGTGATCATGTTTTAGCGGGTGGAATCTCGAATGTTGCCGCGACAATTGAGCGATTAGGTGGTCAAGCCCTAGCCGTCCGTGCAGATATTGGCTTGGCAGAACATCGCAAGCACCTGATCGATCAAGCAGAAAATCGGTTTGGTCCGGTTGATATTTTGGTTAATAATGCGGCAGTGACCTACTTTGAAAGAGTTCAAGACTTTCAACAAAAGCATTTCGATTTAATGTTCCGAGTTCAGGTTGAAGCGCCGTTTGCGTTGGCGCAAAGGGTGTTGCCTGGGATGATTGCGCGTGGTCATGGCGCTATTTTAAATGTCAGTTCTCATGCAGCGCTCCACCCAGCAATAGATGTCGGGGGGCGAGGCGGCACGGTTTATGGCATGTGTAAAGCCGCCCTTGAGCGGTTTACGACAGGCCTTGCGTCAGAAGTTTATGGTCAAGGAGTCGCCGTTAACGTGATCTCACCTGGGCTTGTTGCGACCCCTGGAGTGCTCCATCACAATTTGATTAACGAAGATACGCCAGCTGGTCGGGTCACACCGATTGAGCATATGGCCGAGGCGTGCTTACGACTGGTCCAGGGTGATCCAAAGCATCTCAGCGGATTAATTAGTTATGCCGATGATGTTATGACGCAGTTTGATTTGGTGGCTGAGGCGTTGCCGCCGCTGCATGGGGTTTAAACGTTTTTCGATTCCATAGGTATCCGAGGATCGCAACGATTACATTGGCGACCGCTGCGGCGACGAAAATGCCCACCATTCCGAAAAAATAATCGAACAAGAGCGCTAAGGGCACGTAAATCCCAATCATTCTGATAAAGGACATGAGCGTCGATCGCAGAGGATAGCCCAACGCATTGAAAATTGCAGACGTCATCATAATGATGCCCCAAGTGCCATAGGTAATGGGCAGAACCATCAGGTAGATTTCGGCGGTTTGGGTGACTTCGGTATTCGAATCAAACAAGCCGATTAATGCTGGGGCAGCAAGGGCCAAAACCACCGCGACGATTAGCCCCCAGAATAACGACCATTTAAAAGACAACCGCATTGCTTGGTCAGCACGGTCGGCGGCGCCTGCGCCCCAGTTTTGTCCCACATAGGGTCCAATGCTGGCTGACAGAGCGAAGAGAGGAATGACAAAGAGAGCTTCGATCCGACTGGCGATTGCAAAGCCTGCAACCGCTTCTTGGCTATAATTTGCCAATAACGAAATAATCAAACCGCTCGAAATGGGCCCGATTAGGTTGGTAGCCGTGGCCGGAATGCTGACGACGAGGATACGGCGCCAGGCTTGCAGCAGATAAGTTGTTGTGAGCGCCTTAAAATTGATTAGGGCGTACTGCACGGTAAGAAGGTAGAAGGTCAGAATGCAGATGATGAATCTCGCAAGGAGGTTACCAAGAGCCGCGCCAGTCATGCCCAGCTCAGGCAATCCAAGCCAGCCGAAGATGAAGATCGGGGCGAAAAGGATTTGAAGGACGCTGCCAGAAACCATAAGGGTGCCGGATATGCGCGCGTCGCCTGTGGCGCGCAATGCATTAGCGCCCACAGATGGAATGGCCATGAAGACCAGTGAGCAATACCAAAGCTGCATATAGCTGGTAACCAGTGGCAAAGTGTTGTCATCGGCGCCTAAGGCGATAAATAATGGCTCGAGCGTCACGAGACCCAGGACGGTGACAAGGATCATAATGCCGGCGGCGAGGATAAGCCCGCCAGTTGTTGTGCGTTGGATCAGGTCCTTATGTCCCCCCCCGACTTCCCGTGCCAAGACAGAGGACAGGCCGATGGAAACGCCAAGGGTGATAGACATTAAAGCAGCGGTCACAGGAAACGTGAATCCTAACGCCGCCAGCTGTCCTGAGCCCAATAATCCGAGGTAATAGGCTTCGGCCAGGCCCGCCAAGAGGCTGGAGGAGATACCGAGGATCATGGGCATCGTCATCCGAAATAAACCGGACCCGATTGGGCCCACCGTTAGTCGGGCAGTGGGTTGATTTGCCGTCAATGTATTAGACCAAGTCGGCTGGCGGAACCAAGCGCTGAGCGCCGATTTGTGACAGATCGAAAGGCGATAACTGATAAACGTAATAGTTGAGCCAATTAGCAAATAAAAGCGAGCCGTGACTCTTCCAGGTGACCTTGACTGACTGATTAGGGTCATCGTTGACAAAGTAGTGTTCGGGAATTGAAGGGTTCAATCCGGCGGCACGATCGCGTAAATATTCGTTCTTAAGTGAGTCCGGTTCGTATTCGGAGTGCCCCGTAACGAACAGATGCTTTCCGGTTTCGTGTGCAAATAAATAGGCGCCAGCCCGCTCTGATTGCGCGATGATGTGGAGCTGGGATTGAGCCTCGATGTCGACGACGGGTACTTCAGCATACCGCGAGTGAGGCGCTTCAAAGTTATCGTCAAAGCCGCGAGCAATGGGTGATTGGGGCCGAATAACTTCGTGCGGGTACACCCCAGTGAGTTTTTTCGAGAGTAATTGTTTATCGACGCCGTAAAAATGAAACATAGCGGCTTGTACCGCCCAGCACAAAAACATGGTCGAGGTGACGTTGGTTTCGGTCCAATCGAGTATTTCTTGAAGTTTTGGCCAAAAGATCACGTCTTCAAATGCCATCTGCCCGAGGGGCGCACCGGTAATGATCATGCCATCATACTTATTGTGCTTGATCGCCTCGAAGGATTGATAAAATGACACCATATGATCGGTTGGGGTGTTCTTGCTGGACCGGTCGTCAATGCGAAGCAATTCGATCTGAACTTGTAAAGGCGAATTTGAGAGCATCCGCAGTAAGTGGATTTCAGTTTCAATTTTGAGTGGCATGAGGTTGAGAATTAATATTCGTAACGCACGAATATCCTGGACCTCAGCTTGAGTTGACTCGATGCAGGCGATGTTTTCCTGCAGCAGGATGGCCGATGCGGGTAAAGCATCAGGAATTTTAATTGGCATAGATTACTCGCATAAAAACCCACACAGCATGTCGCTAAAGCAGGTTTTACGCTTTAGCGGTATTTTTTAAGCGCCCGCAAGCTGATTTCAAATCGGCGCTGGCCCTAGTATAGACAAAAACGGTTAGTGGTGTATAGCAAGGACCAAGACCTAGGTGTTCCAGCGAAGTGTGCGTTGTACTCGGCGGGCGGTGCAGGTCATTGCTTTTGGGTCAAATCGCCGGCAAGAACGAGTCTTTCCAAGCGGGCCGCGGCGGCCTTAGACCGCGCGTGTCCTATGGGCACCATTATGGCCAGCTAGGCTGACCATAATGAGTTTGCAGTCGTCGCATCCCCGTCAGCCAGCGATCATAGTCGTCGGTTTTGCGTCGAATGTAGGTCGCAACTTCGGGGTGGGGAAGGACCAAAAAGGCCTCCGCAGCCAACGTCTCAACCACCGCATCACACAACGTTTCGGGCTCCATCATGCCGTCAACGGAAGCAACGCCGTCTTCATGTCCGGCTGTCATGGCTGTTTTAACTGCTTGCGGACACAGTGCAGAAACCTTCAATCCTTGATCGCCATAAGTGATCGCAAGCCATTCTGCATAGGCAACAGCCGCATGTTTGGTAACCGCATAGGGGGCGGAGCCAATCTGGCTGAGGAGTCCTGCAGCTGACGCGGTGTGTAATAAATAACCTTCTCCTCGCGCCAGCATCGCAGGCAGTGCAGCGCGGGTTGCCCACACGTGTGCCATAACATTAATGTTCCAAATGGCTTGCCAGTCGCTCGTTTCAACTTCGGGCCCGCCGGAGACCGATATCCCAGCGTTATTGCAAAGTAAATCAATCTGACCCAGTTCGGTTTCAGCAAAGCCTATGAAATCAAGAACGGCCTGTTCTTCACCAAGATTGGCGGCTAGGGGGATGGCGCCGGTTTCGGCGGCAACGGCGGCGAGACCCTCTGCATTGACATCCGTGATGACGATTTTCCGTGCGCCTTCATTTTTGAAGCGACGCGTCATAGCGCGCCCAATGCCGCTGGCGGCGCCAGTAATAACGATGTTTTTTCCAGTAAGGTTCATAACAATGTCCTTTAAAATAAAGTTGTAGATAAAATTGCTAACCAACCTCGCAGATGGCTTCGCCAATAATGCCAAAAATGCGCTTGATTTCTGCTTCCGAGATAATAAGCGGCGGTGATAAGACTAAGGAGTCCCCAATCGGACGAACCCAGGCACCTTTTTCATAGCAGCGCTTTGCAATTGCCGCGCCGCGTTGCATGGGCGCGCCCTCAAGTGGCGCGAGTTCGATTGCGCCGAGTAAGGCAAAGCATCTGACGTCGATAACATTTGGAAAGTCACAAAGGCTGAGCGCGGCGTCTTGCCAGGTGTCTTGGAGGGTCTTGGGACGTTCAAAGAGCCCTTCTTGCTCGTAGATATCAAGGGTCGCCATGCCAGCAGCACAGGCAACAGGGTGGCCTGAGTAGGTATAACCGTGGTTCAACTCGACGCCTGGCACATCGGTATCCATAAAGCGCTCGAAAATGGTATCGGATACAAACACGCCACCCATCGGAATAGTCGCATTGGTGATGCCCTTTGCCGTCGTCATGATATCCGGCACCACACCAAACCGCTCGGCAGCGGTGCAGGCGCCGGTGCGGCCGAAGCCGGTGATAACCTCATCAAAGATTAATAAAATGCCGTGCTCATCGCATAGGTCACGCAGGCGTTGTAGATACCCAACCGGTGGCAGGTGAACCCCGCCGGCGCCGCCGATTGGTTCGACGATCACGGCAGCTATAGCGTCGGCGCCATGCAATTCGACCAAGCGCTGCAAGTCCATTGCCAGTTCTTCTCCCTCTGGCGGAAGGCCTCTTGCAAACCGATTGCCCGCCAGACCGTGGGTTTGACGCATGTGATCAGTGCCTGGCAGTAACAGACCGAAGGGATTTCGATTTTTGACTAGGCCCCCAACAGAGAGCCCACCAAAGCCCATGCCGTGATAGCCCTTTTCTCGACCGATTAAACGCTGACGGCCCGCCTCACCATTTCGCCGATGGTAAGCCAGTGCTATTTTTAAGGCGGTATCCACCGACTCTGATCCGGAATTGGTAAAGAAGACGTGGTTTAACGGATCAGGCACATGTTTCACAAGGCGGCTGGCGTATTGAAACGCAAGCGGATGTCCAGAGTTAAAGCTGTGCGCAAAATCTAAACTTTCCAGCTGGTGCGCAATAGCTGCGTTGATGTGCTCGCGGTGGTGGCCTGCATTAACGCACCAAAGGCCAGCGCTGCCATCCAGCGTCTCATGACCCTGGCTGTCGGTGTAATACATGCCTTTTGCGGACACGATAAAACGAGGGTCTTCCTTAAATTGCCGTTGCCCAGAAAAGGGCATCCAGAAAGCATCGAGGTTATCGGGCACTAGGTTGTGATGTTTCGTATTCATGATCAACTAACCTCGTATTAGACGTAGTGTAAAAGATCTGACGGATGCTCGATGAGGGCATCAAGGCCCGCAGCGATGAGGGTTTCACGCGTCCGAAACCCCCATGACACACCAACGGCAAAAAGACTGCAAGCCCGAGCCGTGGCAAGATCGACCGGTGTGTCGCCGACCATCATAAGCTGACTGGGGCGTAAACCGAGCGTCTTGATCACCGCTGCGCCGCAAGCCGGATCGGGCTTATGGGGGTAAGCGCCGGTATAGCCCACCACGCAATCAAAGGTGTGTTGTGGAAAGCATTCAATGAGGCAATCGTTAGCGGCATCTTGATCTTTGTTGGTTAGGACCGCTGTTGGCACGCTTTGGGCTTGCAGTGCTGCGAGCAATTCTGGGATGCCATCATAAATGGCGATTTCTTGGCGCCAGATTGTTTCATAGCGCCGGCGCTCAAGCATGACTAGGGCATCGATCAGTTCAGGTTGCCGTGCGGCCTTTGGTAGCGCGCGTTCGGCGCATTTGAAGACACCATCTCCGATGAAGTCTTTGTAGTCTTGAATCGGGTGAGTGGGGTATCCGGTTTCTTCGAGCGCTTGATTGAAGGCAGTGCCAATGCAGGCTAGGGTATCGAGCAATGTGCCGTCCAGGTCAAAAATAACACCTTGAAAAGGGTTGGTTTGGTCTTGATTGGGTTTGATCATAAAACGCTTAAGTCATTGGTTGAGTGAAGAGGGCGCCAGTAGGGGCCTTATAAGTTATTTCAGGCGTTGGTCTCGATTTGGTCCATAAAAAAGTCGCTGATCAGGGTAATGGGCTCGATCATGAAGTGGGCGTCGATTGGTGCATCAATTGGCCTTTCGGGCTCGTTTTGCCCCGGCGGCGTTGCTTCGGTTAATGCATAATACCCGAGCTGCTCGCGTCTGAGTTGTAGGCTTTTTATCTGAATTTCTCGAGCAATTTGGGTAACAATCAGTTGCTTCGTGCGCGAGCCGCTTTGGACGAGCCGGTGGCAAAGGGTTTCTTGTGCGGTTTGTAAAATTTCAAGTTCGCAGAGTCTTTGGTTTTCCTGTCCCATTGGGTCCATGTAGGAAAGCGTTCGCAGCGTTTTGAGCAGTGCACGATTGCGCCAGACAGCTGCAAGGGGTTGATGATCGCGGTGCAGTTTTAAAAGCATTGCACGTGCATCTGAACTGAGGATTAGGCTGGTTTTTAAGTCGGCAGTGGTGGGGGGTAAGTTTGCTGCCAAACCCGGCCAGGGGTTTAAAATCTCAATCTGTGACCTACCCTCTGCTTGATTTTGAATGAGCAGTACCCAGTCTGTCTGCTCTCGGGGCTTCAGTCGTCTCAAAGGACTGCTTGGTAAGTCCAAGCAGACTACTTCCCAAGACGCTTGTCCTGCTGCAATGGCCTGAAAATGCGCACGGTGCTGTTTTGGGTTCAACGAAAGCAGTAAAAGGGGGCCAACCAATTCTGTGGTAACCGGGTCCGGCATGGGGCAATCGTGTTCAGCGCAAAGAGACCAAAAGTGAACCAGCGCGCCGTCCGACCAGTCGCGGCCACCATATTCAGAAGGGTATCCCGGGACGCGCAGGTGATGCTCAGTTAATGCATCCTCCCATGACGCCAGGCGGCTCGTATCGGCCAGGCCGAGCCAATGTGTTTCGACAAAATTGGTTGCAAACGCACGGGCGCTAGATTCAGTGCTCTCCAAGTAATCTGTCCTTAGCCGCATTCAAACGCGCAGCAATATCATTTGAACCACCGCGATCTGGATGGTGAATTTGCATTAGTCGACGGTGCGCCTTAATGATCTCATCATTGGTCGGGTCGGGCCCAAGCGCCAACAGGGTTAAAGCATCAGCGCGAGTCATGTCTCCTGAGGGGGGCTGGCCTGCATCAGCACTTGAGGCGTGATCCGCATGGTAGCGTTCAAAAAAGGTGTGCAGTAGCTCGCTAGAGTCTATGTCCGAGGCAACTTCAGCCTGCAGGGCCAAAAGTGCGTCTCGAGATAGCTGAGAAAGCAGTTGTCCTTGGAAGACACCTTTTTTAACCATGCCATCGAGTTCACCGGAATCATGGTCAAGGGTCATGGATAAGAACGCACTATCTATTTGACTCTTGCCGCCGGTTTTGGGGCCCTTTTGAACGCTGGCAACACCCAGAGCGGCCTTGATGGTTTTCCAAAGATTAACGGCTTGAAACAAACGCATTAGTACTGGAAGTGCGCGAACGAACATGGCAAGCACAACCCCAATGCTGGCAGTCACTGGATGTAATCGACCGGTCAGGCCGAGGCCAATTAGGACCATAACCGCGAGGGCTGCGGCATACAGCGCAAAAAATTGGGCAACGCTCAATTTGCGCTTTCCAAGGACGGTCCTTAATAGGAAAAAAATGGCGATGGCGGCAACAGCTGCTAAAAGTAGACGGCCCATTATGTTTTCGGCAGCTGTGAGGTTAATTGTTTTAGTCCCGGTTGCTGGTAGGCAAGGCTGCCGAGTGCTGCGTGTCCACCGGTTGCATAAGCTGCAGCGCCGGCCAATAAACGTTTTAATTGATCCGGGCTGGCCAGATCAAAGGGCGCGTAAGCGCCACCGGATAGTTTCGTCATGGCGCGGAAGGTTCGTTCAACACCGACATCATGACCCTCATGAAAAATAAACAGCGGTATTTTCTTAAGACCAAGCAGACCTGCCTGATCGCATAAGTCATCGACAGACTCCTCGATGGCATCGCCGACAAACAACACCGCTTTCAGTGTGTCGACGCGCGAGATCTTTAAAGCATGCTTCAACAGCCGGTTGATTTGCGTGTGGCCGCCCCTGCATCTTACTTGACCCATTAGGCCCTGCAGTTCGGTCGCGGAATGGCAAAAGCGGGATGCCTTGAGCTCCCGAAAACCGCGATAAAAACATAGCTGTACCGCCAGGCGTTGGTCGCTTTGAACTGCCGCGAACATCTCATGTTGAATTTGACTTGCCTGATCCCAAGTCGGTTCTCGCGACGCGGTCGCGTCCAATCCAAAAATGATCCTGCTTTCGATCGGTTTTCCTGGCAGTTTTGTAGGTGATTTTGCTTCGGCAATAAAACTTGCAACCGCTTGTGAGGGTCGTGTTGGCTCGTTTTGGTTCGTGGGATTGTTGCTCATATAGGGGTAAGGATATAGGCTTTATTGCTCTCTGCAAGTATTTGCCTGCAGTCTTCAGCCAAGGGTTAGAAAATGTCGTCAAAGACTCGACTTGTACTCGCGATTGCCAGCAGTGCGCTGTTCGACTTAAGGCAAAGTGATGCTGTTTTTCGGCGGGAGGGGCTGCAGGCGTATCGTGCCTATCAGGTCGCGCAAGAAAAGCTGGTTTTAGAACCGGGCGCTGCGTTTTCGCTCGTGAGTAAATTACTAGCGTTGGGTGCTGAGGGGCGCGTTGAAGTTGAAGTAATTTTATTATCTCGAAATTCAGCGGATACCGGTTTGCGGGTTTTTAACTCGATTCAGGCACATGGGCTGGATATTCGGCGCGCGGCTTTTACCGGCGGCGCAGCGCCCTATCGATACATGCGACCTTTCGGGTGTCATTTGTTTCTTTCGGCTAATCCAATTGATGTGGTTGACGCTCTGGATAACGGCTTTGCGGCGGCTTCGGTGTTGCCAGGTTCGGTTCGGCATCAAGACGGGCCTCGGATTCGGTTTGCCTTTGATGGTGATGCGGTTCTTTTTTCCGATGTCGCCGAACGGTTGTATCAAAGTGATGGTCTTGACGCGTTTACGGCCCAAGAACAAGCTTCTGCCGATGAACCCTTGCCGAGAGGCCCGTTCGCTGCGTTTTTAACGCAGCTGCACAAAGTTCAATCAGTCTACTCGCAAGATACTTGCCCGATCGAAACAGCGTTGGTTACGGCAAGGTCGGCGCCTGCCCATGAACGCGTGATCAAAACGCTTCGTAGTTGGGGAATTCGTCTGGATGAATCTTTGTTCTTGGGCGGTCTGGATAAAACTGAGTTCTTAGCAGCTTATGGGGCAGATATTTTCTTTGATGATCAGGCGGAGCACTGTCACCTTGCCAGTCGGGTGGTTGTGTCAGGTCATGTGCCGCATGGCGTAAAAAACCCGCGTTAAATACTTCTGGAAGCTTTTGTATCCGCGGTGGTTTGAGTTACGCAGCGTTTTGGGCGTGTGCTTTGAGACCGCCTTTCTGATCGGCACAATATGTCTAAACCGTTCAAAGGCGAATGCCTTAGCGCCTAGTACTTTTGGTTTAAGGCGTTCGTCGAAAGAAGATCGTGCCTGATTTGCAGAAAGCTGAATGGGCAGGTCTTTGATTTTTGGCCAATAAACCCAGAACGACCCTATAGAAATGGGCGCCTCGTTATACCTATAGAGAATTAAAAGTACTTTGTTATATCCATTTGGTTATATAATAAGGTCCATTCAGCGTACAAGACCTAAGTAGATTGTCATGAAGTTGCAGCAATTACGATATATCTGGGAAGTTTCGCGGCATGGCTTGAATGTCTCCGCGACGGCTCAAAGCCTGTTCACATCGCAACCCGGGATCAGTAAACAGATTCGATTGCTCGAAGACGAGCTCGGCGTCGAAATTTTTGCTCGTAGCGGCAAACACCTTACCCACATTACGCCAGCGGGTGAGCAAGTCATTAAAAAAGCGGGCGAGATCTTGGGTCAGGTCAGCAGCATTAAAAAGGTCGCGCAAGAGTTCCGGGACGAGAAGAAAGGCCAGCTGAGTATTGCGACAACCCATACTCAAGCACGTTATGCCTTGCCGCCTGTGATTGATCAGTTCATCTCGGACTATCCGGAAGTCGGGTTGCATATGCACCAAGGCACGCCGCTGCAGATTGCGGAATTGGCATCCGATGGGCAAGTCGATTTTGCCATCGCAACCGAAGCCCTCGAGCATTTTTCTGATCTGGTAATGCTGCCGTGTTATCAATGGAATCGTTGCATTGTGGTGCCCAAAGGTCATCCTTTACTCTCCAT
>JABGTE010000073.1 GCA_018647445.1 Gammaproteobacteria bacterium | reverse complement strand
TGAATTCA
This sequence comes from Gammaproteobacteria bacterium, assembly GCA_018647445.1. Lineage (GTDB taxonomy): Bacteria > Pseudomonadota > Gammaproteobacteria > Pseudomonadales > Azotimanducaceae > UBA9926. The sequence goes on along the minus strand of JABGTE010000073.1, from coordinate 4,593 downwards.
ACGCAAGGATGAGTTCATCTTGAGTGGCGTACAAGGTCTTGTCATTGGGTTTGTATGACAGCAGGCTGGGCTGGCGCAATGGCCTGAATCATTGGCTCTAGTGGGGCTATTGAAATGCCGCTCGGGCGGTCACATCGGCATGTAACCTGCTCAAGTTGGGAAGGTCAAAAAAGTCTTGGCCAACATTTTTGGCAAATCCCATCACAATCGCGAGCGTCATATCGGGAATTGCATATCGGTCTCCTAACAAGAATTGGTTGGTCGCAAGGTGCGAGTCTAGCAACGCTGCGGTATCTCGTGCGGCAAGTGCTGAGACCTCACCCCATTCTTTGACACAGGTTTCACGATCTTTGTAATAACCGGTGAGGTTGCGAAACCCTTGCGCAACCGGCATGAGAAAATTCAGGTCCACTCGACGTGCCCACATTTCAATCTTGGCGCGCTCCTCTACGGACTCACCGAACAGATTGGGTGTTGGGTGGTGCCCTTCTAAGTACCGGCAGATCGCCTGACTCTCCGATAAGAAAGTGCCGTCGTCGAGCTCTAATACCGGTACGCGCCCAAATGGATTTTTGCGCCGATATTCGTCTGTCAGGTTTTCCCCGGCCCGCAAATCGATTTCGGTTGTCGGAATCTCGATGCCTTTCTCTCTCATGAAAACGGCAACGCGTTTGCCGTTGGGCGAAGCACTCATCGTGTAAAGATGCATGGGACGAACCTTTTTGAGTATGGGGCTGATGCTGACAGTATTTTGCCTGCGGGGCAATTGGTCTAATTCGATGAAGGCAGATTGTTCATAACACCTGGCGCGGCCTCATCGGACCGGTAAAGCATGTCTCGAGTCTCTGTGGCCGCGCTTCTAATCCGGCGCGGACAGCAAATCGAGCGCAATTGCCTCAGCGACTTTGATACCATCGATCCCAGCGGACAAAATGCCACCAGCATAACCGGCGCCTTCACCGGCAGGATATAAGCCCTTTGTATTGATGCTTTGATAGTCCTTACCGCGACGGATTGAAATAGGGGAAGACGTTCGAGTTTCAACGCCGGTTAGCAGGGCATCCTTCATCGCAAAGCCTTTAACCTGTCGATCGAACGCGACAATGGCTTCGCGGAGGGCCTCGTTGGCGAAGTCGGGCAGTAATTCCGCAAGATTCACCAATTTCACGCCAGGGCGATACGAGGGTTTGACTGCGCCCAACACTGTCGAGGGCTGATTGGCGAGGAAATCCTCAACGCGCTGTGCGGGCGCACTATAGTCGCTGCCGCCAAGTGCAAAAGCGGCGGTCTCTAATTTTCGCTGCAGGTCAATCCCCGCCAACACGGCGCCTGGGTAATCCCGCTCGGGTTCAATTCCCACCACGATTGCAGCATTGGCATTGCGCTCGTTTCGGGAATACTGCGACATACCATTGGTCACCAGACGGCCTGGTTCAGAGGCTGCGGCTACAACGGTGCCGCCTGGACACATACAAAAGCTGTAAACACTTCGGCCATTCTTGCAGTGATGAACCAGTTTGTAATCTGCCGCGCCCAATATCGGGTGACCCTTTGATTCGCCAAACCGCGCCTCATCAATAATGGACTGAGGATGCTCGATCCGAAAACCGATTGAGAAGGGCTTGGCTTCTACGTAGATGTTTTCCTCAACCAACATCTCGAAGGTATCCCGCGCGCTATGACCGACAGCCAAGACGATGTGACGGCTTTGCAGGGTCTCTCCGCTGGCCAGGGTCACGCCCGTGATTTGGCCGGTATTTTCGGCCGGAGCGTCATCGCTGATCGACGGCTCACTCGGTATAGACTCGCGATGAATCTGGGTTACCTTTTGTTCGAAGCGAATCTCGCCGCCAAGGGATAGGATTTTTGCTCGAATGCTTTCGACCATTTTGACCAGTTTAAAGGTACCAATATGCGGTTTACTGACCATCAATATTTCGGGTGGTGCGCCGGCGGCGACAAACTCTTCCAATACCTTCCTGCCGAGATGACGCCGGTCTCTAACCTGACTGTAGAGCTTGCCGTCTGAAAAGGTGCCGGCGCCGCCCTCTCCAAATTGAACATTGGATTCTGGGTTGAGCTCGCGCCGGCGCCAGAGCCCCCAGGTGTCTTTCGTGCGTTGACGTACATTCTGCCCCCGCTCCAGAACAATCGGCTTTAAACCCATTTGCGCAAGCAATAACGCGGCGAGCAAGCCGCAAGGGCCAAAGCCGATCACCAACGGACGCTGTTGCTCTGCCTGCGGGAAGGTACTTGGCGCGGCGGCAACGAACTGATAATCCGTGTTGGGGGTGAGTCTGACAAGTGAACTCGTTTTGGGATTCGCCAAGAGGGCGCCTTCGACCTCATCGAATAGCGTTACATCGACTTGATAAATCAAGAAGACCTGCTGCTTGTTGCGGGCATCATAGCTGCGCTTAAAGATATCGAGTGTCAGCAAGTCAGATGGCGCAATACCAAGACGCTCGATGACGGCAGGCGCAAGGTCTGCTTCGGCATGGTCTAGGGGGAGCTTTATGTCGTTAAGTCTAAGCACGGAGGCAGTTTATCACGCGGGGCATCGAAGCAGTGGATTCAAACGCTGACCCGACCGTAATAAAACGGTGTAATCGGTAAAGTTGGGCATCCCATCCTAGAAAGTATCTTTGCGTTGTGATTAAGAGGTTAACGGTAGCGTTTGCAGGTGGCGAACAAAGCGGGCGAGTACCTCACTGGTTTGATGGCCAACAACCATTAAGTCGTGACTTAAAAACGTTGGTACACCCGTAATGCCGTTGTCCCATGATCGTTGCCACTGGGCATTGATTTCTGGGCTGTACAACCGGTTGGTCAAGACCTCGGTCGCCCGCGCGAGCGGTAAACCCAGCTCAGTGACGAGTGCCAAAAGCACAGAGGCCTCGCCAATGTTTTTGTTGTCAACGAAGTAGGCTTCAAACAGCTTGGTGTGCAGAGCGCCGCCATGATCGGTTTCGGCATCGGCCCAGGCGCCGAGTTCTTGCGCCAATCGGCTGTTGTAGGTCATGTTGCGGTCGCCGTAAGCAAGGCCTGCCTCGCGCATCAGTCCTCGAATGTGATCCCCAGCCACTTTTAAATCGGCCGGATCTCGATTGGCAAACAGTTCTTGTATGGAGATGCCTTCGTCCGGCGTATCTGGGTGCAACGGAAAGTGAATATAACGCGTGGTCACGTTAAACTCTTGTTTTAAGGCTTCAATACTCACGGTACTGATATAACACCACGGTCAAATATAGTCGGAGAAGACTTCGATGACGATCGGGTCCTGCATAGGGCTGGCTCTAGTGAAAATCTTTGGGCTTAGAGTATACGGCAAAGTCACGCTTTGGTAATGCCAGTCGCTGATACCTTGACCCAGCAGGCGGCCGGAAGGGTCGTCAGGATAACGAGCAAGCAAGCTGCCTATTGCTCGGCCTTGAAGGTCAAATCATTTGAGTCTGAATCGAAGCCTTAGATCTAGCTATGTCATGAGAAATCAATTGCGAAATGGACTTATAAAAAATTTTAAAATGATTAAAATAAGGCGTTTGATAAATGCATTACGCTGCAAATTGATGTAGTTTGCTCAAAATGAGGCGAAGACCTGTTGATAACAGCTTCTGATAGATTTGGTACGCGATAAAACGATGATAGCGATTCTGTATGAAGCCAGCAGATCGTGCCAATGTGCAAAAGCGCTGACAAGACAGTAAGTGAGTGCAGATAGTCTGATCATGGACTGTCAAATAAATTAAAAATAAATTGTCTATGTGGCGCAAACAGCTCCTAGAGTCCCGAGGCGGTACTATCGAAGTTGGGAAGGCATTAAAAAGCGGAGCGTCTTCTCCACGATAGGGACCTAACGTTAAGGGCCAATCGTGCGCCGCGAAAAAAAGCCGCACAACGTAAGGTTAAAGAGAGAACACAGAGTAGGGGTTTAATCGCGATGTCGACAATACTTCGATATGTTTCCACCCTAGGCTTGATCCTAAGTCTGATGCTAGGTCTTAGTAGCTGGGCGAACGCCAGTACTGTCTCCGGCGAACTGAAGTTTTTGGATGATTCAGATGCGGTGACGACGACGTATCAGGCGGGGGACACGTTAAAGCTTCAGGTGATGGATGCAGATCGGAACAGCGATGCTGGGACGGCGGAGACGGTCACGGTACTCGTAACCAGTGATACGGAAAATACCGGCACGGCCGCTTCTGTAAGTGCGGTCACTTCGGGTTCCAACAGCGGTGACGGCGCGGTGGTGGTCACCGCCAACGGCTTTGATACCACGAGCGAGACCTGGACGTTAACAGCGGCGAGCCAAACCAGTTTTATTGTCTCGGGATCAGTTGCGGGCAACCAGCGGGGCATTACGCTGGACTCAGCCTCAAGCACAGCGACTTACACGAGTGACGCTGGCGAGATGACCTTGACGGTGACGCCTGGGAGCTCCTCATTCAGCGCAGGTGATACCTTCACCTTTACCACGACGGCGGCTGATCAGGTCGGCGAGACCATCACCCTAACTGAGACGGGTGCTAACACTGGTGTCTTTACGGCGTCGGTTGCGCTGAGTGACACGGCAACGCCGTCGGCCGGCAATGG
>JABGTE010000120.1 GCA_018647445.1 Gammaproteobacteria bacterium | reverse complement strand
GTTGGAGCGGGAGCGAACGGGCGTATTTGTCCTGATTTTCCTGGCCTTTTTCTTTGTGCCAGCCTATTTGCTCGCAAGAGAGTACAAAAAAGAGTTTCACTAATCGCTCAGGCGTAAGAGGGGAAAAGGAATGAGCGTAATATCGAAACATTCGTCGATGGTTTTTTACTCGGATGGCGCTGACCATTATAGTCAGAGAGTTCGAATGGTATTGGCTGAAAAGGGTGTCGCGGTTGATATCATTAATGTTGAAAAAGGGAGTCTGCCCGAAGATTTGGCAGACCTGAACCCCTACAACTCTCTACCAACGTTGGTCGATCGCGAATTAGTGCTCTACGAATCAATGGTCATGATGGAGTACTTGGATGAGCGTTTTCCGCACCCGCCGTTATTGCCCGTTTATCCGGTTGCTCGAGCTCAAAGTAGATTGTTTGTGTACCGGATTCAGCGAGATTGGTCTGGCTTGGTCGACACCATAGTAGCGGGACGTTCGAAAGACACTGTTATCGACCGTGCCCGAAAAGAGCTTCGTGAAGGTCTGATTACGATCGCGCCCATATTCTCCGAGAAAGAATTTTTCATGAGCGACGAATTCACGTTGGTTGATTGTTGTTTTGTGCCAATTTTGTGGCGTTTGCCGGTGCTTGGCATTCAATTGCCGCCCAAAACAGCTAAGCCTTTAAGTGATTACATGACGCGAATGTTCCGGCGTGAGTCCTTTCAAGCAAGTCTGTCTGAAGCTGAAATGGATATGCGGGATTGATTCGGCAGCAGGAAATGACTTTCGGCATTAATTGTGTCCCGTTCTAAAATCCCATTTTTGATCAAAGGCCTCTTGGATTGGATGGTCCAGGAGGATTTGACGCCCTATTTGGTGGTGAACGCCAAAATTGATGGTGTTCAGGTGCCGACGGCCTTTGTTCAGAACGATGGCACCATCACGTTAAATCTGAGCGGGCATGCGATTCGCAATTTTGGGATTGAAGCGGATGGGCTTGGATTCAATAGTCGCTTTCAAGGCCAGTCACATTCGATCTGGGTCCCTATTGGCGCGATACTCGGGCTTGTAAGTCGTGAAACCTCAGACGGATTGTGGTTCCCTGAGAATCAACTGAGCGTTACGGCGCCCTCTCAAGCGGAACTCAGCGAAGTGGTTAGCGAGACAAGCGCTGAGGCAGAACGCCTTAAAGGGCCGCCTAAGGATGCTGGCAAGGCAGAAAAGCCGCGCGTCCGGCCAAATTTAACGATCGTTGAATAGGTTGGGAATTCTCAGTTGAGATATTCAAACGCTTGAACAATTTTTTGGACGCCGAAAACCTCGCGGGTTAATTCAACCGCCGCTTTAGCTTCATCACGGGTGAGCAGGCCCATTAAATAAACAGCGCCATTTTCAACAACCACTTTGGTTCGGCCCGCTTCAACGGCGCTGCTGGTGCTCATTTTCAGTTTGAGTTTCGTCTTAAGTAGCGTGTCACTGGTCCTGACCAGTCCGGCTGTTGGGCCGGCAACCTCAAGCTCATTGTGCACTTTGGCGATATGTCTGATTTTCTCGGCGATGCTACCGGCCCGCGCTTTTGCGGCATCGGTGTTGGTCTGCCCCGTTAGCAGGGCAACGCCATTAAAGACGGTCACTGCGACGTTCATGGTTTTAAGGTCTGGGATTTCGGCTTTCATGTTTTGCATGATGAGTTTGGCAGACCGTCGGTCGTCAAGCTTTGTGCCGAAGGTGCGTTTGCCAAGATTGTCGTCCTTGGGCGAAAGAGTGCTGCAAGCGCTAAGCAGTAGTGTGACCGCTATTAGATAGCCAATTCGAGAAACCTTGGTCATGATGTTTTCCTTGTGCTTGGCCGCTATCTTGCCAGTACTTATTCAGGAATCAAGTCTTCTTCAAAAAATGCACCTTCGATCCACCGATTTTCAAGACCAAAGCTGAAGAGGTCAAACCGAATTTGGTAGGACGCGAACCTGGGGTTGTGCATTAAAAAGTGTTGAGCAGTTTTTATAATTCTGTTTTGTTTTCGTTGATCGATTTGGGCCGCCGGCGTGCCGAACCGGTCTGAGCGCCTTTGCTTAACCTCGCAAAAAACTAGCAGGCGCGCCTTGGTTGCGATGAGGTCAACCTCCCCGAAGCGGCAGTGGTGATTTTTTGCAACAAGGTTATAGCCTCGGCGTTGTAGCCAGCGGCCGGCTCGATCCTCTGAGGCTTTGCCTTGATGGTTTGGTTTCAAATAGATTCGGTCACAGCAGGTAGTGTTGTTACCTCGCCGCTTTCGAAGAGTCCCCACATAAGCCGCCGGGTGACGGTTTGTTGGTCCATGGTAAGGGCGCCAGTTAACCCGTAAAAAGGCGTTTCAGGCATTTCTCGTAGGACGCGGAGCCTCGGCATAATGTTGAAGGCGTCAAGTCCTAGGGCGAACAAGCCGCCGAGTGGGCCCTTGGCCTCAGGCCAGGCTGCTTGTATTTTGGTTTCGAGCGGAGCGTCTGGGATTAATTTCCAGGGCATGTCACAAAATCGAATGCCGTTGAGGTCGAGGTTGTTGATTTTTGTTTGATTATTCTGATTAACGAGCGAAGTCGAAAAAACCGGCAGGTCGTCTGCGTAATAAAAAGCTAGGGCCGGATTAATTTGTTTGGAATTCTCCGCACTGGCGAGCAGAGCGATCATATCGATGTCTTGGCGACGACGCGCATTAAATTCAAACGATAACCCGGTAATGCGTTTTAAATCATTTGCTCTGGATTGACTCTCATCGACCGCCAGAATTCTCCGGACAAACGCCGCATAGCTTTCGTCCTTGGAAAATCGTTTTTCCATGATTCTGATATCAGCATCCGTGCCAACAGCTTCCCGAAACGCAGCGGTGGTTCTGTCTCCCCATTCATCGATAGGGGCAATGAGCAAAATATTTTTATAGCCAAGCTGTTTGCCATGTTCAGCAAGTTGTTTGGCCTCGTCTTCTGGCGCTAAGGAAAAGAAAAATAGATTGCCGTTTTGATTTGTGCCTGAGCGCAGCGTGGGGACCCTGTTAAGGGCAAGAACTGGAATCTTTAAGCGCGCTTGGGCGAGTTCGGTGACCCGATTTTTGTCAAGTGGGCCGATCACGAAATCGGCGCCAGCTTGAGCGGCGCGTTCCACCAGGTCTAACGTTGAGCCTGTTTGGTTGGTATCGTAAATAATGAGCTCGGATTCTCGGCCCTGGTCGAAGTGCGCTGAAAGGATACCTTGCAGGATAGCCTGGCCTGCTGTGGCCAGAGGGCCTGTTTGGGGTAGCAAGATGGCTACCTTTTTGGGTTGACCTGCGACGACACTGTCTAAAAAGGCGAGCCGTTTGGGAAGCTGTTGTGCCCCTGGATGCCCGGCCCAAAGTTTCTTCCAATTTGTCAGTGCTCGTAGCTGTTGGCTTGGGCGGTTTTGAAGTTGTTTCGTCATGGCGGCTAAAGACAACCAACCTCTCAAGTCGTTCGTGGCCGCGTCAGTGGCATATCGTTTCAAAAGCGCGGCGGGTAGGGTCATGAGGCCCTTAAAAAGTTGCTCGTGATTGTCTGCTGCCGCGGCATCCGTAAGGATGGGGGTGATCAACGTTCGGGTCCGAGCGGCCGCGAGCATGCGGCCAGTTTGCTCGTAGGCGTTGGCTTTCGTTATACCCAGCGCAATTTGGTCTTGGGTGCTCAGTCCAAATTGGGTGAGGTCATTCTGATTCAGTAGCGCGAGCGCTTGGTTTGCATTGCCATCGATCAGGGCCAGTTGTGCCTTGGTGAGCACATAATCGACTGTCGTGTTTGGCGCAATATTCGAAGTTTTAATTAATGCCAGAATGCGGTTTGCGTCCTCAAGCTGGCCTGCTGCTAAGGCCAGCTTGGCGGCTTTTGCTCGAAATGTACTGGCGAGAGGCTCTCGGCTGAGACTGGCTAACCGTAGGCCTTCAGTCACCGAAGTGATGGTAATCTTGCCGGGATCGATTGGGTTTTGGGATGTCGCGCGAGGTTGCCCCGTTGTTCGTCCCGGGTCGCTCGCGCAACCGGTGATTACAATGGCAACCAGTGCAAGCCAAGCGCCGTGTTTAATTCGACGCGATACGTTCAAGTTAAAGTAATGCATGGTTTGGGTGCATGGTTTAATCGAAGGACCGTCTAAGTGAGTTTATTATGCCATATTGGCTTTAAGGATGATCTGGCGTCCATGGTTTTGTTTAAAGTTCAAACTTGTCGGGCTGTTTGCGATCTGCTCGCTGTTTTTACATCGTTCTGGCCACGATCTTCGATCAAAGACGTTGCTTTGTCTTGTTTGGATGGTTGCCTGCTTCGTAATCCATTAACCTAGGTTTATCAAGTAATGAGTGGCGAGACCTGTGAGCAAACTATATATAGTGGCAACGCCGATCGGCAACCTGAAGGATATCTCGATCCGAGCGCTCGAGATTCTTGCAGGGGTTGATTTGGTCGCCGCAGAAGATACTCGGCATACACGTCGTCTATTAGATCATTTTGAAATCAAGCAGAAACTCATTGCGTTCCATGATCACAATGAACGTCGTCAGACTGACTTGTTGATTGACCGAATCAAAGCAGGAGAATCAGTCGCTCTGGTTTCGGATGCGGGTACGCCATTGATTTCTGATCCTGGGTTTCGTTTGGTTCGCGCGGCGCGAGCTGCGGGAGTCGTCGTCGAAGCTGTACCTGGCGCCTCCGCACTCACCGCGGCGCTCTCGGTTTCTGGCCTGCCGACGGATCAGTTTCAGTTTTTGGGTTTTCTGCCGGCCAAAGGGCGCGCTTCACGGCTCGCTGATGTCAGTCAGTATTCGGGCACGCTGATTTTATATGAAGCGCCTCATCGCATGGCCTCGTTACTTGAAACGGTTCTAGACGTTTTAGGGGCTGATCGTGAATTAGTGGTTTGCAGGGAACTGACCAAGCTCTATGAACAAGTAGCCCAGGGCCTAGTGGGTGATATTCGAGATCAAATGACGCGTGGTGAGATTCCGGCTAGAGGTGAGTTTGTGGTCTTGATCAGTGGTGCAACGATTGCGCAATCGTATGCGCAGATTGAATTGGATGACTGCCTACGGTTGCTCATCTCTGAGCTACCGATTTCTAAGGCAGCGGAGTTGGCGGCCCAAATGCTTGGATTAAAGCGAAATCTAGTTTACAAGCGCGCGCTGGCGCTGAAAGCTGCCGTCAGCTAGTTGTGATCATCGGATGATGGCGGTAAGCTCCGCTTGGGAGTTAGCTAGGTAATCGCTGCTTTGGCAGAGGAAAGTCCGGGCTCCATAGGGCAGAGTGCCAGGTAACGCCTGGGGGGCGCGAGCCCACGGCAAGTGCAACAGAAAGAAAACCGCCAAGTTTTCTTGGTAAGGGTGAAATGGTGC
>JABGTE010000245.1 GCA_018647445.1 Gammaproteobacteria bacterium | reverse complement strand
GAGTGGCCGAAAAGAAGATATTGCGTCATTGTCTGACGCTGAAATCCTTCAATTGGCGGGTAACCTTCGGGCTGGGGTGCCAATGGCGACAGGCGTTTTCGACGGCGCGAACGAAGAAGAAATTAAGCAGATGTTATCGCTTGCAGGTTTGCCAGCAGACGGCCAAACATTGTTGTTTGATGGTTGCACTGGTGAGCAATTTGATCGACCGGTAACGGTTGGGATCATGTATATGCTGAAGCTGAATCATCTTGTCGATGATAAAATGCATGCGCGGTCAACTGGCTCTTACAGTCTTGTGACACAGCAGCCGCTGGGTGGTAAAGCACAGTTTGGCGGTCAACGTTTTGGTGAGATGGAAGTTTGGGCTTTGGAAGCTTATGGCGCGGCTTACACCTTGCAAGAAATGCTGACAGTGAAATCTGACGACGTTCATGGTCGAACTAGAATGTATAAAAACATTGTAGATGGTGATCATCGAATGGAGCCTGGTATGCCAGAGTCATTTAATGTGTTGGTGAAAGAGATACGATCCTTAGGGATTGATATCGAGCTCGAACATGACTGAGCGATAGGGTTTTATTCAACACACTAATTTTCGATCGGGTATTGATGCCCAACTTGGAGGAACACTGTGAAAGACTTACTGAATATGCTGCGGGCTCAGGGTCAGTCAGAGGAATTTGATTCATTAAGAATTGGTCTGGCATCGCCAGAGATGATTCGCTCCTGGTCTTTTGGCGAGGTAAAGAAGCCGGAGACTATTAATTACAGGACGTTCAAGCCGGAACGGGATGGATTGTTCTGTGCGAAGATCTTTGGACCGAATAAAGATTACGAGTGCTTGTGTGGTAAATATAAAAGATTGAAGCACCGTGGTGTGATTTGTGAGAAGTGCGGTGTTGAAGTTGCCTTGGCAAAAGTGCGGCGCGAGCGCATGGGTCATATTGAGCTGGCGGCGCCGGTTGCACACATTTGGTTTTTGAAATCGTTACCGTCACGAATTGGTCTTTTGATGGATATGACGCTCAGAGATATTGAGCGAATTTTATACTTCGAAAGCTTCGTTGTAATCGATCCAGGTCTGACCTCCCTCGAGAAAGGACAATTACTGTCAGACGATCAGTATTACGAGGCGCTTGAAGAATTCGGCGATGATTTTGAAGCGAAGATGGGTGCTGAAGCCATTCAAGATCTGATGCGTCAAATGGATCTAAAAGACGAAGTTGCGCGACTGCGGGAAGAGTTGCCTCAGACTAATTCCGACACCAAGATCAAGAAACTTACCAAGCGCCTGAAATTGATCGAGGCGTTTATTGCCTCGGGTAATGAGCCAGCGTGGATGGTGTTTAATGTTTTGCCGGTATTGCCGCCAGATCTAAGGCCTTTAGTCCCGCTTGAAGGGGGACGATTTGCAACGTCTGATTTGAACGATTTGTATCGCCGTGTCATCAACCGAAACAATCGTCTGAAGCGATTATTGGACCTTGCTGCGCCCGATATTATTGTTCGAAACGAAAAGCGTATGCTGCAAGAAGCCGTGGATGCGCTGCTTGATAATGGGCGTCGCGGTCGAGCAATCACCGGCACTAATAAGCGTCCATTGAAATCTCTTGCTGACATGATTAAGGGTAAGCAAGGTCGATTCAGACAAAACCTTTTAGGTAAGCGGGTCGATTATTCAGGTCGATCTGTGATCGTCGTTGGGCCGACACTGCGCCTGCACCAGTGCGGGTTGCCTAAAAAGATGGCGCTTGAGCTGTTCAAGCCGTTCATTTTTGGCAAGTTGGAGGCCAAAGGTCTCGCAACAACTATTAAAGCTGCGAAGAAAATGGTTGAAAAAGAAACTGCCGAAGTCTGGGATATCCTAGCTGAGGTCATTCGTGAGCATCCAGTCTTGCTGAACCGAGCACCAACGCTGCATCGACTGGGTATCCAGGCCTTCGAGCCAGTATTGATTGAGGGTAAGGCCATTCAGCTGCACCCACTGGTTTGTACGGCTTATAATGCGGACTTTGACGGCGATCAGATGGCCGTTCACGTGCCGTTGACCATTGAGGCGCAGTTGGAAGCCCGCGCGCTGATGATGTCGACGAACAACGTTTTATTGCCTGCGGATGGTGAGCCCATTATCGTTCCTTCTCAGGACGTAGTGCTTGGGGTTTACTGGATGACCCGAGACCGGGTGAATGATCTTGGCGAAGGCATGCGGTTCTCTGATATTGAAGAAGTCGCTCGTGCCTATGCAAACCGTCAGGTTGGTTTGCAAGCGAAGATCAAGGTGCGGGTACACGAAAAAATTATCGATGATGAAGGTCAGTGGCACGAGCATTCCGTGATCCATGACACTACTGTGGGTCGGGCGCTGGTTTTTGAAATCGTGCCGGATGGGATTCCCTATGCGGAAATCAACAAGACGATGGTTAACAAAGACATGTCGCGACTGATCAACTTGTGTTATCGCAATGTTGGTTTGAAAGAGACGGTCATCTTTGCAGATCAGTTGATGTACATGGGCTATGAGTACTCGACTCGATCTGGAGCCTCCATTGGCGTCGAGGATTTTGTGATCCCTGCTGAGAAGGCGGCGATCATTGACCGAAGTGAGGACGAAATTCGCGAAATTGAGAGCCAGTTCTCGTCCGGTTTGGTGACGCAGGGCGAGAAGTATAACAAGGTGATTGATATTTGGACGCGCGCGAGTGACCAAGTTAGTAACGCGATGATGGATACGTTGAGCACCGAAACCGTCGTGAATAAAGATGGTGAAGATGAGACACAAAGCTCATTCAACAGCGTCTGGATGTACGCCGACTCTGGGGCCCGTGGCTCTCCCGCGCAGATTCGTCAGCTCTCGGGTATGCGAGGCTTGATGGCCAAGCCGGATGGTTCAATTATTGAAACACCGATTACTGCAAACTTCCGAGAAGGATTGTCGGTTATGCAGTACTTCATCTCAACTCACGGTGCTCGTAAAGGTCTTGCCGATACCGCTTTGAAAACGGCGAACTCAGGTTACTTGACGCGACGTTTGGTTGATGTGGCGCAGGATTTGGTCGTGACCGAAGTCGAT
>JABGTE010000154.1 GCA_018647445.1 Gammaproteobacteria bacterium | reverse complement strand
GAGTGGCCGATGAAATCACCACAACGTTTGCCAGTCACTATACCTGTGAGATTTCGTTAGCCGAGATGCTGACGCAGGCACACCTTGAGGGCTATGCCAAGCAAGCAACCGGTGAGAAATACCTCGTCACACCGAATGCTTAAGGGTTTTTAGCCCGATCATTGGCATCAGATAAGACAACGCCCTGGTCCGCCAGGGCTGTGATCTTCCCCTCCGGCAAAGCCAACCATTGCCTTAAGACTTCGTCGTTGTGCTCACCACGATGGGGCGCCGGCCCGCGAACCCCGCTTTTTGCATTGGAAAACCGATAAGGCGATTGCGTGATGGGTCGAACCCCGCCGGCGCGATCATCAATATCAACAATGCTGCCGCGATGGGCGACGGTTGCCTGTTGTCGAATACTGGATGGGTTGCGCACGGTTCCCCAAGCGACATTAATAGAGCGCATTAAGGTATCAAATTCGGCTTCGGTAGTTTGCGCCTGCAGCAATTGGTAAACGGCGCCGCGTCTTAGCCGAATCTTATCTTCAAGACTTGCGTCCTTTGGACTCGGATCGGTTAGGTGACCGTGATCGATGAGAAGTTTGAACAAAAGCCGAAAGTCCGTTGAGATCAAGACCGAACTGAAGGCTAAGGAATAGATTTCGTTGCGCATGGGCCCGGTTTCCCCTGAAGCCTCCAGGTCGTAATGCATTTTGTCGTCGGTTGCGATGGTGGCATCGATCATTGCAATATCAATGTGTTGGCCAAGACCCGTTTGATTTCTCAAAATCACGGCAGAAAGTACACCGATCAAACCGTGAAGCGAGGCATTGGTATCGGCAACTGATAACGGTAGGTCCTGAAAATGTGGATCGGTTTGTTGAAGCGAGGCTTCCTGATGGCTGCGATAAATCAGGCCCGCCTCAGAATGAATGACCGGCGCATAGGCGGCTCGGCGGGATTCCGGGCCATCATGACCAAAACCGCTAATCGATAGCATGATCAATTTTGGATTAATCGCTCTGAGGTCCTCATAACCAATGCCAAGCCGACCCATGACGTCGGGCCGGTAGTTTTCAATGAGGATATCGGCTTCCGCCACCAAGGCGTTCACCAACGCCTTTGCGTCAGGATGTCGCAGGTCGATGCAAATATTACGCTTGCCAGCGTTTTGTTGATGGTAGTAGCCAGGTAAGTGGGCAATGACCTTGCCCCAATATCGGGTAACATCGCCTTCAGGTGGTTCTATCTTTACGACGTCTGCGCCGAGGTCAGATAACATTCTGCCAGCGAAAGGTCCGGCGAGAACTCTCGAAAAATCGAGGACTTTGAGTCCTTCAAGTGGAAATTGCATGATGTTTATTGGCCATGGTTGCGGGCAAGATTTGATAGTAGATCAAGCCTTTGTGAAAAGCATTAGCTCGAACGTTTGCCGTTTTGTGCGAGTTTGGATGAGATGACCGAATCGATGTCGTTCAGCCTGAGCCTATATCTTTTACTCTTTAGCGTACTGCCAAGCCTGCTGCAGGCAAGTGATGCGCTTGAGTTTTCGGAGTATCTAGGCCATTGGGAAGTTGACTTTTCTGCGAGCGAGCATCCGAACGATAAATTACGGTACTTGTATGACGTCACGCTCAGCGATCATCAGCGGCGTATGGCCAGTGGCCAGAACCGAATCGGTGAAACGCCACTTCAGGCGATGGATGATCTTCGAGGACTGGTGAATCTAGGACGTTTGGGCGAACAAATTACGCGGACTTCTGTTTTGAATGTTCGCATGCAGGGCAACACCTTGTACGTTGATCGGGATGACAATTTTAGCTTGCGCTGTGAGGTTGGTGGAATCGCTGAGGAAGCAGAAAACTTAGGTTATAGCCGCTGCCGGATGAGCGATAGGGCCTTGGTCTTCTGGCTAGGTTTGCCGGGCGGTTTCGGTATCGAGCACCGTTTGATTCTTTCTGAACGCGGTGATCGTTTAAGTATTGCAACGACCGTTGCCGCCGACGGGATATCCCAAGCATTTTCAGTCAGCCGCGTCTATCAACCGTTTGAGCCGGTCACAGAAGGCATCCAGTGCCAGTACACCCTTGGGAAAGGCAAAGTGTGCACCTTAAACGGTGGGTTCAATGATTAGGGTTTGGGTTTTCTTATGGTTGTTAACGGGGTGCGCATCGACCCCTGAGCCTGTACCCGAGCCGCGCCCAGATGCGCCCTCTACCCTCAGCCGCGCATCGGTCATGGACGGCAATCTTGCCGGGTTAAACCTGAGCCTCACGCCGTTTTCGCATTTGGGCAGGTCGGTCAGTCCTGTGCGGGCTGAGTTGTTAGCGGCGGAGCAACGGTACTTGCCCTACTTGCTAAAGACGACCCTTACGGAAAGTGGTTTCTGGGGTGCGGTTCGCGTGACGCCTAGCATCGATGTCACGGCGGAACTCAATTGCCAAGGACAGTTGCTGTCAGCCAGTGCCGCCGAGCTTCAAGTACAGCTCATCTGTCGAGACGCGTTGGGTAAGTTGTGGTTGGATGACCGGTTTGACACCCGCATCGCGCCCGATGCCTATTTGCAGGCGGGGGTAGACGGCCGGGATCCTTATCGTCCCGTTATGGTTCGGATTGCGAATCGTTTGGCGGATGGCTTAGCGTCGTTTACAGATGAGGATCGACGGCGGCTGCGGGACGCCGCTTTACTTCGGTACGCACAAACGTTATCGCCGGAGGGATTTGATGGCTACCTGGCGGTCGATGCTGAGGGCCTGATGCAGGTACAAGGGCTGCCCGCCTCATCCGACCCAATGGTTGCTCGTGTACAACGAATCCGGGACAGCGAGTATCAATTCATTGATGCGATGGATGAGCAGTATCGGTTGATCTATCAGCAAATGATTGTGCCTTACCGGGTATGGCGGCAGTATCAATACGAGTTTGAAGACTATAATACCAGTTTGGGTGATCGGTCTGTGGGCGCTCAGCGCCGAGCTGCCGCCAGTTACGAGGTCATGCTCTCGACCTATAAGCGCTACCAGGACTATAAACGCAACGAAGATGAGCTCAGCCAAATGGCGCGGTCTTTGGCGCAGACTTTGTCGCCAACGCTTGGACGGATTGAAGGCCAGGTCGTGGAACTGACGGGGAACCTAGAGCAGCAGTATGAACTCTGGCGGAGCTATCTATTGCGTTTGTATGAAGCGGAAACTAGCCCTCTGGCGCCAGAGTAAATAGCGGTTCGTCGAGCCCGGTTTTTGCTAATTCAAGCAGCCACCCAGAATTAAAGTTGTTTTCACTCTCGAGCACGGTTTGATATTTTTCAATCGCGCCCGAGCGGTTTTGTTGGAAATCCAAGACCAGGCCTTGGGCTAGGGTAAACCAATCTATGGCCCAGCCTGGGATGTCCTCGGGCCCGATAATGAGAAATGCCTTTTCTACGTCTTGCGGTATGGGCTGCTTCAAATACTTCAAACTATAGACTGCCCAGATATGACCTATACTTTGAAAGGCACTATTGGGGTCGGCGTTTAAGCGTAAGGGCCCAATCGCGTCATAGGCGGCTCTCCATTGATCGCTGTAGGCGTAGCTCCCAATAAGGGCTAGGTGTAGCCGCGGGTTCATAGGATAACGCTCGGTTAACCCCTGCAGCGTTTGGATTGCATCCGGCATGAGCTCTGGGGCTTGCTGGGTAATCAAGTCGCTATAGATGAATCGTGCCGCATCGGCATAGGCACCATCCGTCGCCATCACCTCCTGAATGTAAGGCAAGCTCTTGTCTGAATTGCCGGTTGGTATAAACCACAGTAGCGGCGCCATTAATTTTACGATTGCGGGCAGATGGTCGGCGTAAAAATATGCCATGCCGAGCGGAAGCTTTACGTCTGTGAGGCCTGGATCTTGGTCCAGGGCGGCTTCGAAGGCGTCAATGGCATCGCTGCCATGGGTCCCGGCGGCATAAAATTTACCCTCCATGGCGGACAAATAGGCTCTCGCAAAATGGCCGCGACCGCACAGAAATAACTGATCGGCGGTGGGCTTTTTACGTTTGGGCTTACATTCTTTTATGAGACGATTGGTTTGCCGGATCATGTCTTGGGTGGAAAAGACTTTTTGATCATCCCAGGACAAGGCCGTCAGTTGGGTGTCGAGTTCTAAGGCAATGCCGAGGGCTTCCCCGGCTGGGATGGCTTTGAGCTTTGCGCACAAGGCCAAGGCCTGAGGGTAATTGCCTTCTAGTCGCTTGGTGAGAATATCTTTCTCGAGCGCGCGAATGATCTGATCATCGTCACCGGCGTGGCTTAAGTTTGCGCTGCAGCAGAGCAGGGTTGTTATAAGTATTGGTAAAATAAACCGCATGAAGTGTTTGTCGAAAATTTTGAAAAACGATTCTAGTGTAGTTCGACGAAGGGATAAATAACACAAGGCTGCAAACTGTGGGGTAGGGGCTCTATATTTTGGCGACAACATGCGAGAAGATTATAGGAAAGATCAGTTGTATTGCTGTCATGCCCCAAGTGTTGGGCAAAGGAGCGTCATAATGGATGAATCAAAGACCGGTCTCACGCAAGCGCAGCTTGATGCCTACTGGATGCCGTTCACGGGCAACCGACAATTTAAATCCGATCCAAGGATGATAACGTCGGCCGATGGCTGTTACTACACGGATGGCGATGGCCGCAAAATATTTGATGGCTTGTCCGGTCTTTGGACTTGCGGTTTTGGTCACAATATTAAGGCGATTAATCAAGCGATTGCCAAGCAGTCCGAGACGCTAGATTTTAGCCCGACGTTTCAGTTTGGCCATAAAGGGGCTTTTGAATTGGCAGAGCGGATTACCCAGTTTATGCCCGCTGGCATCGATCGGGTTTTCTTCTGTGGCTCTGGATCTGAAGCCGCCGATACCGCGCTTAAAATTGCTCGCGGTTATTGGCGCGCAAAGGGTCAAGCTAGCAAAACGCGCTTAATTGGTCGGGCCAAGGGCTATCACGGTGTGAACTTTGGTGGTATTTCGGTTGGCGGTATCGGCGGCAATAGAGCGAGTTTTGGTGAAGGTATTGCCTCGGACCATTTGCGGCACACCTGGCTCGCTGAAAATGCCTTTACGCCAGGGATACCTGACAAAGGGGCAGCACGAGCCGATGATCTGTTGGACCTCATCGCGCTGCATGATGCATCAAACATTGCGGCCGTGATTGTCGAGCCGCTCGCCGGCTCTGCTGGTGTCTTCCCGCCACCAGTAGGTTATTTGAAACGGCTGCGTGAAATCTGTGATCAGCATGACATCCTGTTGATCTTTGACGAGGTTATCACCGCCTTTGGTCGTATGGGCGCCAATACCGGCTCTGAGGCGTTTGGGGTTACACCGGATATCATCAATGTTGCAAAGCAGCTCACCAATGGCGCGATGCCCATGGGGGCCGTGGGCGTCAAACGAGCAATTTATGATTGTTTCATGGATACCAAGGCGCCTGAGTATGCCCTGGAAGTTCCCCATGGTTATACCTACTCGGCGCATCCGTTAGCCTGTGCGGCGGGCCTTGCGGCGCTGAAGATCCTTGAAGATGAATCGATGATTGAGCGCGTGCAGGCGATCGCGCCTGTGTTTGAAAAGTCGATTCATGAGCTCGGCAATGCGCCGCGAGTAGTAGATATTCGCAATTACGGTTTAGCCGGTGGTTTAACCCTGGCGCCCTATGAAGGCGAGCCGCTTAGGCGACCGTTTGAAGTTGCGATGTCAATGTGGAAGAAAGGGTTTTATGTACGTTACGGTGGCGACACGATTCAGTTGGGCCTGCCCTTTGTTGTGAAAGAGCAGGAAGTGACAACATTGATGAGCGCATTGGGAGACAGTCTTTCGGAATGCGCCTAGGTGCTTACGTGAGCGGCAGCGCGCTTTCAAAACGCACTGCGAAAAACCGATCATTTAGTCAAAGTGGTATTAGGAGAGACGGTAGTGAGTCAGCGATTAGCCAAAAAAATAGCGGTCATCACCGGTGGCACTAGTGGAATTGGTGAGGCCACTGCGGAATGTTTCGTGGCAGAGGGTGCGCAGGTTGTGATCTGTGGGCGCTCGATTGACAAGGGTGAAGCGTTAGCCGAGCGGTTGGGCGAGCACTGCCGTTTTGTTCAAGCGGATGTGACCCAAGAAGCTGACATTGAACGCACGCTTGCCTATGCGGTTGAGCAGTTTGGCGGCTTGGATATTCTGTTTAACAATGCGGGCGGACCGACCCGAGGCGTCGTCGACTCGGTCGAAGCTGATGCCATTGTCTATGCTACTGAGTTGCTGTTTTCTAGCGCAGCGCTTGGCATGAAGCATGCCATTCCGTTACTCAGAGCGCGCGGCGGCGGCGCGATTATAAACAATTCCAGTATTGCAGCGATTCGCGATAATCAAGGCGATTTAATTTATTCCGCGATCAAGGCGGCGTTAACCCATTACACACGGCTCGCCTCCGTTCGATTAGGGCCTGAAAATATTCGCGTGAACTGTATCTCCCCCGGCGCGATTGCAACGCCAATTTTCTGGGGCGGCTCTGCAAGAGCCAATACGTTATCCGCTGAAGAAAACGATCAAAAGATGGCCAAGCTTCAGGCCAACCTTGCCAAGGCAACACCCTTAAAACGCTCGGGTATTGCCAATGACATTGCGCAAGGCGCACTGTATCTGGCCTCGGATGCTGGTGGGTTTGTAAATGGACACGACCTGGTCATTGATGGCGGCCGCATTAACATGTTCAACGAGTCTTAACCGATCTTTATAAGTTGATTGCGCCGAAGCACCAGACAGGCAACTGAGGTGCTTGCCTGCGCGCCTTTTAAAAATCAAACTCCCAAAAACGCTACTGCTCCGGCGCTTATTTGAGATGGCCAAAAACCTGCTCTAAGGCATTGGGGGCGCCCATTGATCCATCGCCTGATATGGGGTGGTCGCCGCCGGCAAAGTCCGCCAAAGTGTTTTGTCCGTCCCGGATGTTTTCGGGCAAGGGCGCCGCAAGGACGCCCTCTTTTTCAGTGGCAAACAACGGTGCAGAACGCGCCCAATTCAAGCGCGCAAAATACCCGCCTCCGGCTTCGTGAATACTCGCTTCTGCTTGGCAGTCTTGGTGTGCAAGCCAGACCACCATTGCCGAGACTTTATCGGGCGACAGGCGCTGCATGACTTCAGCTGGTGCCTTGCGAGCCGCCGGCTTGCCTTGCTGAACTCGGCGTGCATCGACAGCGGCGCCGAAGTCTTGGGTCATTCGCGTATCGGCTTGGGGAATGAGAATGTTGCACTTGATGTCGAGCTTCAGCTTTTTCGCTTCGAACTGGAGTGAATTGGCGAGCCCAATAACTCCGGCTTTACTGGCGGCGTAGGCTGCAACCCCAGCGCCATAAACGGCAGGCGAGGACGTCACAATACAGCGTCCATATTGCTGCGCGACAAAGACCGGCCAGGCAGCCTTCATGACTGAGAAAACGCCGGTTAAGTTGACGTTAAGCGTGCGTTGCCAGGATTCAAGCGTAAGCTCTGACCAAACTTCTGGGGTTAGGATGCCTGCGTTATTGATGACAATATCGAGGCGGCCATGTGTTGCCATGACGTCATCGATAATGGCTTGACCATTCTCCACGGAGTCATAGTTTGCCGTGGCTTTGCCGCCCTCAGCTTCAATGAGTGCAACGACCTCATCGGCTACACGACCGGTCGCGGCGCCCGTGCCGTCAAAGGCGCTCCCCAGATCGTTAATAACGACTGTGCAACCTCGCGCTGCGAGCAAACGGGCGTGTGCTCGACCCAGTCCGCGCCCAGCGCCGGTGACCAGTGCTACTTGTCCATCAAATCTAAGATCGTTCATGCTGTATCTCTCGTTGGGTTATTCGGCCGCTTTGGGGCAGCTCGAGACCATGGTGTCGTTTTAAGCTTAGAAATGGAACCTGGATCGTTCGCCGTGATGAGGTGTTATGGCAGTTGCTCAGTCTGTTGGCACTTCGATACGCCGTGTTAAATATGGGCCGTTGGCGAGCAGGACAAACCAGGGGCGCCGTTTGGTGAATGGTAATCTAAGGCGTCGCCGACTCGAGAAAAGACCCTACCCCAGTCGAGCGCGAGCACTTAGGGTCTACAATAGTTTGAATAGTTTGAATAGTTTTCCCGGCGATTGATTCTTGCGAAACTAAAAGGGCGTGCTGGTCGTCCGGTCAGCCACTTGCTGAAAAGCGGTCTGTGAAACGGCTTAGCGGCGTGGATCCCTTTGAGGTTGTGGTTTCGGGCAAAAAGAGGGCGGGGTCTGACGTGTGTTGCCACAAATCCAGACCCCGCTGCGAACCTTCCTTCCGATCAGATACGCTCGATAATAATGGCCGGCGCCATACCGCCGGCAGCGCACATGGTAACCAATCCGAACTGCTGGTCACGGCGTTCAAGCTCATCTAAAACAGTGCCAATTAGCATTGAGCCAGTGGCGCCAATAGGATGACCTAGCGCCATCGCGCCACCATTGACGTTCACCTTGTCACGATCAAGATTCAAGTCGCGGATAAACTTTTCGGCAACAACCGCGAAGGCTTCGTTGATTTCAAACAGATCGATATCACCGATCGACATGCCGGCCTTTTTAAGGACCTTCCTTGCAGCAGGCACTGGGGCATTTAGCATCAGAGTCGGGGAGTCGCCCATATTGCACATGGCGACGATTCGAGCTCGGGGCTTTAAACCATGCGCTTTCGCATAATCAGGCGAGGACAACAGAACAGCGCCAGCGCCATCGACCACACCGGAAGAATTGCCCGCGTGGTGAAAGTGCTCAATCTGCAGATCCGGATAGGCTTGCTTAACAAGCTTTCGGAAGGTGGTCCCTTGCTCATCAAGTTCAATGTCAGCGATCACTTCAAAGGATGGCTTTAATTGGCCGAGGCCCTCGAGGGTTGTTTGTGGGCGCGGAAATTCTTCATGGTCCAGCGCGATCGAGCCATCGGTTTTATAAACTGTGATAAGGGATTTATCGAAGTGGCCGTTTTTAATAGCGTGATCGGCGCGCTGCTGGCTAACCAGAGCGAGCTTATCCAGATCTTCACGATTAATGCCCTCAAGGGTTGCAATCGTATCGGCGCAAACGCCCTGATGCGGTTGCGGGTGAACCTCGCGCAGCCGAAAATTGTCGTTATCGAGAAAGGGTGAGCCTTTTCCGCCACCCGAGCCTGCGAGAGACATCATTTCGGTGCCGCCACCGATGGTTAAATCTTCCATGCCGGCCATAATGTTGGCCGCTGCTATATTGACTGATGTAATACCTGAGCCGCAAAAACGATCTAGCGTTACGCCGCTGGCCTTGACGTCGTAGCCTGCATCTAATGCGGCCATGCGTGCGAGATCACCGCTTTGTGGGCCGCGCTGCGAGCTAGTTCCAAAGACGATGTCATCGACGTCAGCCGTGTCAAACCCGACGCGCTCCTGCAAGGCTTTGAGTACAGCGGCACCCAAGTGTTGAGGGTGTTCGTCAGCAAGGGCGCCTTTGCCTTTCTTGCCAATACCACGTGGCGTTCTACATGCGTCAATAATCCAAGCTTCAGCCATCAGATTGCTCCAAAAATATTTTTATGACTCGGCACCATAACCTTAAGGCCGGTCAGAATCCAGTCAACGCAAAACGAGATGTTTGGCCGATGCGGTTTTTAACATTCGAGCGTAAACCGCCAGATCTTTTTTGCGACGAACTAAAGCTGCCATGCGGCGTGAAGTGTCGGGCCGGGGCTGGGTCTAATCACGCAGCTCAGCCGCTCTGCAGGGACACGCCGCCGTTGAGCCGATTCACGTCACCTCGGGCTCTAAGCTAGCCCGGCGTCAGGACGCAGCATCATCACCAAACAGCGCTTGTAAGCTTCGAAACAGACTGTGGGTGCTCGCAGGGCATATTGGGGCATTGGCCTTCTTGTAACTGAAGGTTGGCGCCGGCAGCGGCCTTTGAGCGACGGATTACGGTGATTCGGTGCTCGCTCGGTGACTGCCGGGCCGGAAGCGGCAGGATTACGGCGTGTTGCGGGGTAGTTTTAACGTTGCGAGCAGTCCGATGATGCTCATGAGTGCCGCCAACATAAATACCAGGGTAAAGGATCCCGTTAAATCTGCGAGGTAGCCACCAATCGGCGGTGAGATTGTTTGCGCGATGCCAAAGGCTAAAGTGGCCGCTGCAAAACTGGGCCCGTAATCCTTAATGTTTGTGTTCTCAACGACATAAAGGGTGATCAGCGTGGGCAGTGCGCTGAACAAAAAGCCAAGCCCGATGCAGGCGATCAAGGTCGGTGTTGGGCAACCGGTTATGACGATGCCGACGAAGATCGGCCAAAGGCCAAAGCCGGTTGCAAGG
>JABGTE010000029.1 GCA_018647445.1 Gammaproteobacteria bacterium | reverse complement strand
CATCGGCGTAGCCTCCCGGGACAGTATTGGGTTTGTTCAAGTCGCGCAAGATTTCTCTTGCTGCGTTCGCGCCAGGCGCAGACATCACACCGCCACCGGGATGGGTCCCGGAGCCGCACATATACATGCCGGTTACAGGCCCGCGGTACTGCGCGTAGCCCGGAAAGGGGCGGTTAAAGAGTAGTTGATCAAAGGTTAACTCCCCTTGGAAGATGTTGCCTTCCGTCAATCCTACTTCGGCTTCAATGTCTTGAGGTGTTCGCGTTTCGCAGTGCAGAATCAGGTCCTTGAAGTTCGGGCTATAGGTTGAGATCTGATCGATCACGGTCTTCTCAAACCCTGCTTTGTCTTCGGCGGTCCAGTCACGGCCATCTATTTTTGGCGGTGCATATTGTACGAATACGGACATCATGTGCTTGCCAGGAGGCGCCATAGTGGGATCGGTGAGCGATGGGATCATCATGTCGAGGTAAGGATCTTTCGACCAAGTTTCGTTCTTCCAATCATCGTAAGCGCGTTCTTGTCGCTCCAAGGAGTCAGTAAAGTGCAAGTCGCCCGCCATCATGGGGTTCTGAGGATCTAGGCCGTTGAAAATCGGCAGTCCGTCTAGCGCAATGTTTAATTTTCCGGAAGAGCCACGTATCTTGAAGTTCTCAGCTTTTTTGACCACGGCAGCTGGCAGATCTTTGGCATCCATGATGTCGAGGAACGTGCGTTTTGGATCCAGGTTCGAAACCACAATGGGCGCGAGATATTCGTCGCCATTGCGGAGGGCGACGCCGGTCGTTTTACCGCCTCGAACCATAATTTGATCAACATCGGCATCGCAAATGATCTCGCCCCCATAGGATTTGAAGGCTTTTGCAATGGCGTCCGCGACAGCGCCCATACCGCCCCGCGCAAAGCCCCAGGATCCGACGTTGCCATCCACATCGCCCATATAGTGATGCAGGAGTACGTAAGCAGTGCCAGGGGAGTAGACGCCGAGGGCGGTGCCGATAATGCCGCTGCCAGCCATGTGGGCTTTAATCACATCGGTTTCAAAATACTCACCAAGGTAGTCGCCAACACTCTTGGTCCAAAAGGCGATGGTGTCCGCAAGGCCTGCCTCTCCCATGTTCAGAAATGCCTTTGCAAAATCTAGAAGGTCGGATAAGTCCCTGGGTTTCATAGACGTAGGGTCCGGCGGTGTTCGCATTAAGAAAGGCCGGATAAGCCGAGTCTGCTTCGTAACATCAGCCGTGTAGCGGTCATAGGCATTGGCGTCGCGTTTGGAGTGCCGGGCCATTTCTCGGTAATGACGATCGTGATCGTGGTAGTTACCAAGGTGATCACCGTTCCTCATAAAGGTCGCGCCACCGCCAAAAGGGACGACCTGCAGGCCGTGCCGTGGGAGTTCTAAATCACGAGCGATCTCTGGGCGAAGCAGGCTGCAAACGTAGGAGCAGTTGGAGTAATACCATCCCTTATGGAGTTCTCGGCTCACGGTGGCGCCGCCAATGTAGGGGTTGCGTTCTAAAACAGCAACTTTGAGTCCAGCTTTGGCCAAATAGGCGGCATTGGTTAGCCCATTGTGTCCGGCGCCAATGATGATCGCATCATAGTTATTCAATAGCGTCTCCTGAGTCGATGAGGCGGTGTATAAAGGCAAAAGGATGCCACGTTGGCTGCGGCAGAACAAGCTACGAATGAACGCGGGTTCATTCTTGGCTTGTTCTGGCCCGGGCACTGCTCTAGATTAGTCGGCTATGAGATTTTTTCTGGCTTGGCGTTCTGTATGCAAACGAAATCAATCAAGAGTGTGGCTAAAAATAAACGGGTAATTCTGCCGCGTGCGGTCCGACGCCAGCAATTGATCCTTGCCACCATGCGCTGTATTTCGAAGGTGGGTTTATCATCTGTCACGATGGCTCAGGTTACAAAGGATGCGGGGCTTAGCCGTGGTATCGCGAATCTGCACTTTGAGCGCAAAGAAAACTTGCTGATCGAAACGTTACGATTTGTCACAGATGAATATAATCGAGGTCAAGCTGAGATCTTGGATGCGACGACCTTTTCATCCGCCGCAGAAAAACTGGCAGCTTTGGTGCAGTTTCAATTTAGTCGTTCGGT
The DNA here is from genome assembly GCA_018647445.1 of Gammaproteobacteria bacterium. GTDB lineage: Bacteria > Pseudomonadota > Gammaproteobacteria > Pseudomonadales > Azotimanducaceae > UBA9926. The sequence continues at coordinate 2,242 of JABGTE010000029.1, read as the reverse complement.
GACCGAGGCGACCAAGATGGCGGTGTGGTTCGCTTTTTATGGGGAGGCGACGTCTCGCCCAACCTATCAAAAGATCTGCGCCGACTCCGATGCTCGAGCTGCACGATCGGTCCGGGCGCTGTTTACGCAATTGGGTGCGGCGCAAGAGGTTCTGGTCGATGTTGGCGCTGTTACCGACGGCTACATTGCGCTCATTGATGGTCTCTGGCTCAATATTTTATTAGCGCCGCAAAAAATGACTCGCGCTAAAGCCAAGCGCGTAGCGCGGACGTTTCTTGAAGGGGTTTTTCCATCGATTAAAGTTTGAGTGTAAGGCGTTCAACAAGCCGGGTTAGAGACCTTTGCTGAGTATGCTGTCGGCTCAGCGCTGTCAGCGTGCGATCTGAGCTGGTGGGATGTAGTCGAAAATAAAGTTAACCCGACCCTCATCGCCCTTGTTCATCACGCTGTGACGCTTTTGGTTATTGATCTCATACACCTTCCCGACCTCGAACGCATAGGGACGGCCGTCGATCATAAAGCGCACCCTTGGGTTGGTGTAGATGGGGATGTGGATTCGGTGACCATGATGAAAAGAAGGGTGGCCGTCATGATGGGGTTTGATAATGCCGCCAGCTTGCAAACGCGCCGCCATGGCCCTTATGATCGTGCCACCAGGTGGATAGTGATCTTCAAGGATTTGATGCATCAGTGGTAGGGCTGCGGATTTAAAGAGATCCCAGCCAGATTCCTGCTTTACCTCGATGTTCGGCCAACCCGAGCCGTCGGTAAAAACCATCACAATTGACTGGGTGTGCTCATGCACTTCGTATTCTAATTGTCGGTACTGATTGCCCCACCAAGCCGCCTCCGGCTGGGCCAGAATCAATTCTTTGAGGGGCTCGATATCGTAGGATCCGAGTTCCTTGAGCGGCACGCCAATGTCCATAGGTTTTAACGCTGTATTTTGGTTCTAGTGTGCCACAGAACAGTAACGGTATGAATCAGCTTTAGGAGGCGTTGCCGGGCTTGCTACTATGAAGTCAAAATTAGGCCAATTGGGCCAAAGGATGAGGGGTGCTATGAATCGATTGATTGTGAGTACATGTTTGGGCCTTGCGTTTTTGGGTTTGCATTTGGATAGTCACGCCGGGCGCTATGCCTTAATGCCGGATCAGGTGATCGATGGCGTTCAGGAGACCGCGCAGGTTGATGTTGCCGTCTTGGTTGAGGACGCACGCATTGCCTCTCTGGTGGCCAAAAGTGACATCCCAGCTGGTTATGAACGCATTGATTTACAGGGAATGACGCTCATGCCCGGCATGATTAATGCGCATGAGCATCCCCTTCTGTATGACGATAACTACCAGACCGCACATCTCACTGCATCCTCTGCTTATAAAGCGCTATTAGGCCTTGCTGTGATGCAGCGGTGGCTGGCCCATGGTTGGACAACGATTCGAGTGATGGGCGATGGGGACGTGTTTTACGGCAACCAAGATCTGCAACGCGTATTTTCCGAAGGGGTCTTTGTGGGACCCAGAATTACTGGTGCCGCGCACTATATTTCAATTACTGGCGGCGGCGGCGATATCAATTATGGCTCGCCAGAACAAACGCTGATTGCCGATGGACTGATTGCGGATGGGCCCATTGAGATTCGCAAAGCCATACGGACTGAGATTAAGTATGGCTCGGATTGGATTAAGCTGCTGGTGACGGGCGCCTTTCATTCCGTCGGCGATGATCCGCGCAATGTCGCTTTTAGCCCAGATGAACTCGCTGAGGCCGTCGCTGAGGCGGCTCGGCACAATGTGCCAGTCGCCGCCCATGCCCACGCGACCGACGGGATCAATCAAGCGATCCGGGCTGGCGTTCGATCGATTGAGCATGGCACGTATCTCGATGACGAATCAATTCGCTTAATGGTTGAGTACGGCACGTTTTATGTGCCGACGATTTACGTGGGAGATTACTACGCCGGCACGGATAAGTTGCTCGCCCAAGAAAAGAATGACGATGCTTATTTGAGCTATCGAGATGAGTGGCTCGAAAAAATTGGGCGTGCGCATGTCGCCGGCGTGAAAGTGGTGGTGGGGGTGGACCTTGGTGGCTACAACATCGAACCTGAGGCCTATGCCCGCGAGTTTGCGGCGCTCATCGAAGCTGGGCTAAGCCCCATGGCAGCGATTCAGGCCGGCACCAGTGTCTCAGCGGATCTGTTGCAGTGGTCGGACCGAGTTGGCCGGATTCAAAGCGGTCT
>JABGTE010000249.1 GCA_018647445.1 Gammaproteobacteria bacterium | reverse complement strand
GGTCGGTATGCACAGTTGATTAAGAGATTAGGTCTGCGCCGATAAATTAAGTCCGTTATGAATGGAGAATAATGTGAATCCAGTTAGAAAAAAGTTTACCTATGGTGACCAAGAAGTCATCATCGAAACCGGGCGAATTGCACGACAGGCATCGGCGTCGGTTTTAGTAACGGTAGGAGAAACCTCGGTACTAGTTGCTGTGGTTGGCCGTAAAGAAGCCAATCCACATCAGAGTTTCTTTCCCTTAACCGTTAACTACGAAGAAAAAACCTATGCAGCCGGTAAGATTCCCGGAGGATTCTTTAAGCGTGAAGGTCGCCCTTCTGAGAAAGAAACCCTAACGTCACGGCTCATCGATCGTCCAATTCGTCCCCTGTTTCCTAAGGGGTTTATGAATGAAGTGCAGGTGACCTGTCAGGTTGTTTCGGTTGAAAAAGATATGGATGCAGATATTCCGGCGATGATCGGCGTTTCGGCAGCACTCAGCCTTTCCGGGATTCCTTTTGCAGGGCCAATTGGCGCCGCTCGAGTGGGTTTTACGGAAGCGGGATATCTTTTAAATCCAGGTTATGAAGCGCTCAAAGACTCACATTTGGATATGGTTGTTGCCGGTACGGAATCAGCGGTACTGATGGTTGAGTCTGAAGCAAAAGAATTAACCGAAGATCAGATGTTGGGAGCGGTGCTCTTCGCGCATCAGGAAATGCAAGTTGTCGTCAAAGCGGTCCAAGAACTCTGTGCAGAGGTTGGCGTTGACGCGTGGAATTGGACGCTCGCTGAAAACGACGCGACCTTGGTTGCGGAAATGACCGAGTTTTCCGCTGAAAAAATTGCAGAAGCCTATCGTGTTACCGAAAAAATGAGTCGGCAAGATCAATTGCAAGTGCTGCGAGATGCTGCCATGTCGCAATTTGTTCAAGACGGCGGACCTTCTGCAGACGTGGTGGGAGGCATTTTTGGCAGTATCGAGAAGAAGACTGTTCGACGTGCGATTATTGCAGGTGAACCTCGAATTGATGGCCGAGATACTAAGACCGTTCGAGGTATTGCGGTGGAAGTTGGGTTGCTTGCAAAGACGCACGGTTCGGCGTTATTTACCCGGGGCGAAACCCAGGCGCTGGTTACGACAACCCTCGGTTCAACCAGAGATTCAGCGATCATTGATGCGCTGCAAGGCTCGTACCGTGATCACTTCATGTTGCATTACAACTTCCCGCACTACAGTGTGGGCGAAACAGGATTCTCGGGTGGTCCCAAACGTCGTGAGATCGGCCATGGCCGGCTAGCGCGACGGGGCATTGCGGCGGTATTGCCCAGTTTTGAGGATTGGCCTTACACCACTCGCGTTGTGTCTGAAATCACAGAGTCGAATGGTTCCTCCTCGATGGCCTCAGTCTGTGGTGCAAGTCTTGCTCTGATGGATGCGGGCGTACCTTTAAAAGCACCAGTCGCTGGCGTCGCGATGGGGCTGGTTAAAGAAGATGATGGTTTTGCAGTCCTGACAGATATCCTAGGGGATGAAGATCACCTGGGTGATATGGACTTTAAAGTGGCCGGTACGCAAACAGGTGTTACGGCGCTTCAGATGGACATTAAGATCCAAGGTATTACTGAGCAAATCATGGAAACGGCACTTGAGCAGGCACGGGATGCTCGGCTGCATATTTTGGATGAGATGAACAAGGTCATTGGCCGGTCGCGAGAAACTGTTTCAGATAATGCGCCCGCTATGGTCACGATGAAGGTTGAATCTGACAAGATTCGGGACGTTATCGGTAAGGGTGGTGCAACCATTCGATCGATCACTGAAGAGACGGGTGCGTCGATTGATATCGACGATGACGGCACGATCACGATTTTTGGTGAGGGTGTTGAGTCTAGAGATGCAGCTGTCCGATTGATTGAAGGGATTGTCGCTGAAGCAGAAGTGGGCCAAATTTATAACGGTAAAGTTGTAAAAATTGCCGACTTCGGCGCCTTCGTGAATATTCTGCCTGGCAAAGACGGTTTGGTCCATATCTCTCAGATCGCAAGCGAGCGGGTGGAGAAGGTGACGGATTATCTTTCTGAAGGTCAGATCGTAAAGGTCATTGTTCTTGATGTTGAACGCGGACGGATCAAACTTTCTATGAAGGAAGTACCGTCTGATGAGGCGGCAGCAGCAGACGACGTCGTTGAGGTAGCAGCAACAAGCGAGCCTGAAGCGGCGCCTGCATCGGCTGACTCCGTTGAGGTTGAAGCAGCGGCGATTGAATCAGCACCGGTTGAATCTGTTGAAGATGCCGACGTTGGTGAGGCTGATGATGCGGCAGAAACGCAAAGCAAGCCGACTCAAGACTAAGGGTCTGCGAGGTTGAAAAACCCGAGCCGCGAAAGCGCCTCGGGTTTTTTTATGCGTTCGTTTGCGGTGAGTTTGCGATAAGGTCGTCAACAACGCTTGGGTCAGCCAAGGTGCTGGTGTCCCCTAATTGCGTGAGTTCATTCTCAGCAATCTTGCGCAATATTCGACGCATGATTTTCCCGGATCTGGTTTTTGGGAGCATAGGCGCCCATTGCAGAATGTCGGGTTTGGCAATGGCGCCAATCTCTTGTCTAACGAGGCTTTCGAGTTCCCGCTTGAGGGCATCCGTCCCGTCGACGCCTTGCATTAATGTGACGTAGGCATAGATGCCTTGGCCTTTTATGTTATGGGGATAGCCGACTACAGCAGCCTCTGCGACAGCTTCATGCAGCACTAATGCGCTTTCAACCTCTGCAGTGCCCATCCGATGTCCCGAGACATTGAGCACATCGTCAACTCGCCCAGTAATCCAGTAATACCCAGACTCATCTCGGCGCGCACCATCACCCGTAAAATAGTATCCTGGATAGGTCGAATAATAGGTATCAATGCAGCGTTGATGGTCCCCAAAAACAGTTCTGATTTGGCTTGGCCAGGAGCTGCGAATGGCTAGGTTGCCGGAGGCTGCACCACTCAGTACGTTCCCTTCTGGATCGAGTAAGACCGGCTCTACACCAAAAAACGGCAGGGTTGCGGATCCGGGTTTTAGATCGGTCACACCCGGCAAGGGTGTAATCATGATGCCGCCGGTTTCTGTTTGCCACCAAGTATCGACAATCGGGCACCGGCCGTCACCGACTATATGGTAATACCATTCCCAAGCTTCTGGATTAATGGGCTC
>JABGTE010000189.1 GCA_018647445.1 Gammaproteobacteria bacterium | reverse complement strand
TGTTGTGATCCGGCCGCTGGCCTACTGTCGAGAAAAGGATCTGGAAGATTATGCGACATTGCGTGCCTTCCCAATCATTCCCTGTAACCTCTGCGGGTCTCAGGATAATCTGCAGCGGCAAGTGATAAAGGAAATGCTTGGGGCTTGGGACAAGCAGTTCCCTGGTCGAATCGAGACTATTTTTCGCGCTTTGAGTAGCGTTGCGCCGTCACAGCTTCTAGACCGATCGCTGTTTAATTTCGAAGACCTCAGTGCCAAACCGCAACGGTTGTTGGATATTGTTAACCTCTCCTAGCAGAGATAGACGGGTGCACACCCCAATGATAAGCGTTGATCAAAGACCCACCACACAACGAGGTTGATACGAAGGATGTATATTCCGTTTGAATCGCTCAGTGCTGAAGCCCAGCAGGGACTGATCGAAGCCTTTGTGCTGCGAGAAGGCACGGATTATGGTCAGGTTGAATACAGTTTTGAAGAAAAATGCGTAATGGTTCGATCGCAACTGGCGGCGGGTAAAGCGTTAATCGAATTTGATTCGGACAGCGAAACAGCGTTAATTGTTGCGGCTGATACGGCAACCGAAAAAAAATCAGTGCATCGCTTCAAGGATGGTGATCCGCTCTGAGCTCTCGAGTAGAGGACTAATTTCCGTGAGGACGCGGCGGCGCTCGTCAGAGGCGTACCAAGCCTGCCAATCGTCTAGGCGGTCCCATTTTGACAAGATGATTCTTCGGTGAGAATTCTCCGTTTCTTTTAAGGATTCGCCACCCAAGCAACCGGGGGCCGCGTTGACCGAATGAATTACACGACGGATGGTGCAATCGTAGTAGTGGGCTAACCCCTCAGCGATCTGACGCTCTATTAATACTTTGATCATGGTGATCCCTATCCGACTGCGCGCGATTATACTGATGCAGCGGCGCGACTCAACCTTTGTGTCATAATGGCAGGGGTGAGATGAGCGGTGAATAGAGAGGTGGAGAGTGGATGCGGATTACGAATTAGATGCTCTGGGATTGCGCTGCCCGGAACCCCTCATGCTATTAAGAAATAAAGTTCGGGAGATGAACCAAGGCGACGTGATTAAAGTGCTCGCAACCGATCCCTCAACCAGTTGGGATTTTGAAAATTTTTGCCGATTTATGAACCATGAAATGCTCGATAAAACCGAGAGTGAGTCCGGGTATCAGTATTGGATTAAAAAGGGATGATCGAGGGGCCGTCGGCAAACTATTATTTTGCATATGGTAGCAATATGGATGTTGAGCGGGTTCAGCAGCGTGGCATGGCCTTTGTTGGCCGAATCTCCGGGCGGCTGTCGGGTTATCGGTTGGTGTTTAATAAGCGTGCCAAAGGTCATCATGGCATTGCGCATGCCAATATTGAGCTAGCGGCGGCAGGCCAGGTAGAGGGTGTGCTTTACGCGCTTGCTGCGCCCGAGTCCATTCTTCAAATGGATCCTTATGAAGGGTACCCCATCCGCTATAGGCGCACCGTTTTATCGATTGAGACAGAGACTTGTGTTGCCCCAGCGTGGGTTTATGAGGCAAATGCGCAGTTTATTGAAAGGGACTGTAAGCCGACGCAAAGCTACCTGAATCATTTGTTAGCCGGCGCTGAGTTTTTGTCAGCAACTTACCTGGCAGGCCTGTTGGCGACACCCGTTGCAGAGGCCAGGCCTTGAGGCTCCCAATGCCCGTCAGTCAGATCATCGAGGTCTTTAACGAACGCCTGGGCACGCGCTATGGCGTGCGGTTGAAAGGTGGCGGCGCTGAACCGTTTTATCGTGCTGCGAAAGCGGCAGAATGTGCCCTCATCGTTTTTCGAGCGGATTATAGCGCCAGTGCACTGCATGAAGTGGCGCATTGGTGCTTGGCCGGCCCCCAGCGCCGACAATTGGATGACTATGGTTATTGGTACTTACCTGACCGCGATGCAACCCAGCAATCGGATTTCGAGGCCGTTGAAGCCAGGCCGCAAGCGTTGGAGGCCCTTTTTGCTGAGGCGGCTGGGGTTGATTTTCGGGTCAGTAGCGATGATGTAGCATCCTTGCCGAGTTCCGCTTTTAAGGCAAGGGTAGCGGCTGAGCGGCGCCTGATCCAGCAGCGACTCCCGGTCAGAGCAAAACGTTTTTTGGCGGCGTTGAATGATGCCAATTCGTCAATTGTGCAAGGTGCCTCTGGCGCAGTGAACGGATAGAACAATTTGAACGGATAGAACAGTTTGAACGGATAGAACAGTTTGAACGGATAGAACAGTTTGAACGGATAGAACAGTTTGAACGGATAGAACAGTTTGAACGGATAAACAGTCGAACGATCCAAAAAGGTAATGAATACAGGAGAATGGGCATGAGCTTTCCAGGAACCATGATTGTGCAGGCAGGGTTCGACCCAGCAGAGGATCACATTGGGCCGTTTTACTTTGAGCCTAAGGGTAGTCCGGCTTTTGGGGGCTATGGCTTTACCCTCAAAGCACAGCATTGTAATGCGATGGGGTCGGTTCATGGGGGTGTCCTGATGACCTTTGCAGATTTCGCGCTCTGTATGGCAGCTACCGATCATTACGAAACTGAGACCTGTGTGACCGTCAGTTTTTCCTGTGAGTTTCTTCGAGGCGCAGAGTTGGGTCAGGTCATCTCTTGTCAGCCCAGGATTAACCGTAAAACAGGGTCGTTAGTCTTTGTTTCTGGCGAATGTATGGTTGAGGGCGAGCCGTGCTTTAGCTTTAGTTCTGTCGTCAAGCGGCTCAGCCTGGAACGACTCGGTTAATGCAGCGCGGCGCTCAAAAATTGCGTATCGGATTGCTGATGAATCCCTGCGCAGGCATCGGTGGCCCGGCAGGTCTCAAGGGCAGTGACGGGGCTGAGGTGCAGACACTTGCCCGGAAGCAGGGCATTGAAAGTCAGGTGTGCCGTCGAGTGGTGATGGCGCTCGCGGCATTGCAACATCAGCTCGGTGACATTGCCTTTGTCACGTGCAGTGGGGCGATGGGCGAGCAAGCACTGCTAGCATTAGAGGTCCGCGAAAGCGAGATTGTGTATGTCACCCCAGCTGAAACCCAAGGTCATGATACAAAGCGCGCAACGCGCGCGCTGCAGGACGCGAAGATCGATGTGTTGTTGTTTGCCGGCGGGGATGGCACCGCCCGGGACGTGCTCGACGCCGCGAATGCTGATCAAAGCATTCTAGGCATTCCCTGCGGAGTCAAAATGCATTCCGGCGTGTTTGCAAATCATCCGCTGGCGGTCGCAGAAATATTGCGTGATTTGCTCGCCGGGAGGCTCTTATCCGCCGCGGTCGGTGAAGTTCGCGATATTGATGAAGTGGCGTTTCGTCAAGGCCGGGTGATGGCAAAGTTTTATGGCGAGTTACAGATTCCTGCGGCTTTAAGCTACATCCAGAGCACCAAGGTTGGCGGACGCGAGTCGGAAGGCTTGGCGCAACAAGAGATAGCGGCCGACTTTGTTGAGTCAATGTTGCCAAATATCATCTACTTTATGGGCAGTGGTCAGACCGTTGCGGGCATTATGGCGACGCTGGGTTTACCGAACACGCTGCTTGGTGTTGATGTCATCTGCAACGATGCCGTTCTACAACATGATGTGACGTCGTTGGATTTGCAGCATTGGACCACGCAGGGGCGATGCCGGATTGTGGTGACGGTTATTGGGGGGCAAGGCCATGTTTTTGGCCGGGGTAATCAGCAGTTCAGCCCAGAAGTCATTCGTGCGGTCGGGCTAGCCGCAATCGATGTGGTCGCCACTAAAACTAAGCTTGAGGCCTTGTCTAGCGCGCTTGTCATTGTCGATACAGGTGACCAAGATCTTGATGAGGCGTTGTCGGGCGTCCACCGAATTCGAACAGGCTATAACGATGCTGTCTTGATGCGTTGGGGAACGCAGGATTTAGGAGACTGAGCGGGTGCGCAATAGAGCGCTGAGCCGCGTAAAATGATCGACGGTCTTTGAAGCGGTTTAACCGCTGATGTCAGCGGTATGATTTACAAAGGCTCATATAAAACGATATGGAAAAAGGATGTGCAGCGATGAAACAACGGTTGTTAGCCACGGCTAAAAAATTATTCGTGATCCCAGTAGGGTTTTTGCTCTGGAGCGCGCAGGGTTTGGCGGACTCGGCGTACCGTTTGAATCTTGAGACGGCTGTTGTCGGTGTGACTTCAACCAAAAATGATCGCATCAGTGAACGCCATCAAATTAAATTTAAATCTGGCGCCGTGTCGAGCACAGGTCGAGTCGATTTGGAAATCGATTTGCGTACGACCGAAACCAATATCCCGATTCGAAATGAGCGCATGCAACAGCACTTGTTTGCGCAAAGCCCGCTCGCGAGCGTTTCCGCCCAGTTGTCGCCAGAGGCCTTCGCCAACGCTCGGGCGGGCATGGCTATCTCCGGGCCCGTGGTCGTGACCCTGGTAGCGAACGGGGTCACGCAAGAACTATCGATGGAGATGGCGCTTGAGCGGGATGCGATGGGCGGCCTCATCGTTTCGGGTAAGACCGAGGTTGACGTGAGCAAACTCGGGTATGGTGCAGGCATCGAAACCCTACGCAACCTGGCGGGATTGCTTTCGATCAGCACGCTTGTGCCGGTCGATTTTGTGTTGCCGTTTGATGACTGATTATTTAATTGAAAATAGACGGTTTTGGGACGCCTACGCCCCCGAATGGGTCGAGCGAGGGGAAGCGGCATGGCGCGCCGAGCGACCCTACTGGGGGATTTGGGAGACGCCGGAGTCTGAGCTGGGGCTCATCCCCAGCGATCTGGCAGGTCGGTCGGTTGTCGAGCTGGGATGTGGAACAGGTTATGTCTCGCGCTGGTTCGAACAACGTGGGGCCTTTGTCACCGCCGTCGATTTATCCAGCCAGCAATTGGCCACAGCCAAGCGGTTCGCGGCGCAGTTCCAATCAGAAGTTACCTTCATTCAAAGTAATGCCGAAGCCACGCCCCTACCAGATCATTGTGCGGACCTTGTGGTCAGTGAATATGGCGCTGCAATTTGGTGCGATCCATATCGATGGATTCCTGAGGCGGCGAGACTTTTGGCGCCAGGTGGCCGTTTGATTTTTCTCGGCCATTCACCTTGGTCCATGGTGTGTTCGGATAATGATGGTGAAGCCGTATCGAATACGATGATGCGCAGCTACTTTGAGCTTTATCGAATGGATTGGACGAGCGCCGCCGTAGACCCGGGCGGCATCGAGTTCAATTTACCGCTGTCGAAATGGTTTCAATTGTTCCGGGAGCAGGGCCTTCGCGTGGACGACTATTTAGAGATTCGGGCGCCGATGGACAGGTTGCCTGATCGTTTCTCAATGGCTTGGGAATGGGCGAGGGCCTATCCGTCCGAGCAGGTTTTTAAGTTAACCAAAGTTTGATTTGTTGCGGCTGCGTCATTTGCTGATTGGGCAGGGGTAACCGAGGGCATCATTAACTTTCACCCCGTGGCATTGTGGCCCGCACGCCTGGGTCATAGCCACTGGCGACCCATTCACCTTGAGCGCTGTTCCAGTGCGAAAAATAGCGTCGAAGCTTTGGATCGGGATGCTCGATCAAACGCTGCGGAATGAGGTTCCAATCGGTCAGTGATGGGCTGGGGGCTCTGATATAACGCGATGTCGTAGGCAAACTGCTGCTCAAAAAC
>JABGTE010000030.1 GCA_018647445.1 Gammaproteobacteria bacterium | reverse complement strand
GCTTCGACATTTTGCTTAATGGCTTCAGGATCGAATCCAACCTGACCAACACCGCCATGAATAATGCCATTCTTGTCCGTTCGATAACGCATTTGACCCGATTTTGCATTCTTGACCGCTTCAGCGACGTCTTGTGTGACCGTGCCGAGACGGGGATTCGGCATCAGACCTCTTGGGCCGAGCACCTGTCCCAACTGACCAACAATCCGCATGGTATCGGGCGTTGCAATTACGACGTCAAAATTCAGGTTACCCGCCTTTACTTCTGCCGCAAGATCTTCCATCCCAACAACGTCAGCACCGGCTTCCGTGGCTTCAGTCGCCTTTTCCCCTTGGGCAAACACCGCAACCCGAACCGTTTTACCGGTACCGTTTGGCAAGACGGTTGCGCCTCGAACCACTTGGTCAGATTTTCGCGGGTCGACACCCAAGTTAACACTTACGTCAATCGACTCTTTAAACTTCACGGACGATAATTCATTCAAGATCGCAACAGCTTCGGCAACTGGGTAGTTCTTGGCTGGATCAACCTTTTCTTTGAACGCTTTAACTCTCTTACTTAGCTTCGCCATTTACACACCCTCCGTTTCAATGCCAGCACTACGAGCACTTCCGGCTATGGTTCGAACGGCCGCGTCCATATCCTTCGCCGTTAAATCTGGCATTTTCATCGTCGCAATTTCTTCCAATTGCGCCCGATTAACCTTACCGACTTTGTTAATATGCGGCTCTGGACTGCCGCTCGTAATTCCTGCTGCTTTCTTCAAAAGGATCGAAGCAGGCGGCGTTTTCTTGATGAAGGTGAAACTCTTATCGCTGTAGACAGTAATAACGACAGGGATTGGCATCCCTTCTTCCATCCCTTGCGTCTCTGCATTAAAAGCTTTACAAAATTCCATGATATTGACGCCGCGCTGCCCTAACGCCGGGCCAACAGGCGGACTCGGATTGGCCTTTCCGGCTGGTACTTGAAGCTTAATATAAGCATCTATCTTCTTTGCCATGATACATTCTCCCGTGGGTGCAAGCCCTGTCCAACAGCGTATTACTGTGTCAGGTCCCCTTTAATAACGACAAAACGGCAATTAGGTCGCCACATTTAACGTCTCTGGCTAGGCTTTCTCGACCTGACCAAAGTCCAGTTCGACCGGGGTAGACCGGCCAAAAATTGTCACTGCGACATGCAGTCGATTTTTTTCATAATTCACTTCTTCAACAACCCCGTTAAAGTCATTAAACGGCCCATCGACTACACGAACGAACTCCCCAGGCTCAAACACCGTTTTGGGGGTAATTTTCTCGCTACCGACTTGAACCCGCTGCAGGATCGCCTGCGCTTCGGCATTAGATATTGGCGCGGGATGATCCGCTTTGCCGCCGATAAAGCCCATTACTCGAGGCGTCTCTTTAACCAGGTGCCAGGTGCTCTCATCGAGCTCCATCTCAACTAAAACATATCCAGGGAAAAACTTTCGCTCACTGCGGCGCTTCTTCCCAGCCTTCATTTCTACAACTTCTTCAGAGGGCACCAATATTTCGCCAAACTTATCTTCAAGCCCTGACAATTCTATTCGCTCGAGAAGCGTTCGCATAACCTGTTTTTCGAATCCAGAAAAAGCGTGGACTACGTACCATCGTTTATTCAATGCGTCACCCATTTCCTTAGGTAGAAGTCCGTATTAGCCAATCAATCCGCTGACAGACCAACTCAATGTCGAATCCAGAGCCCATAAAATAAGCCCCACAAATATCACCATCACAACCACAATTAACGTGGTTTGAGTCGTCTCTTGTCGTGTTGGCCAAACAACCTTTCTGATTTCAACGCGAGCTTCCTTAGCCAAATCCCAAGTGGCCCTGCCCTGAACAGTGGTCAACGCGATAGCGACAAAGACCCCTGCGATGACGACCCCCGCGAGCACGCGATACACCAAAGTCAGCGCCGCATACTCAGCGTTCGCATAGAGCCCTGCCATTAAAACGGCTAACGCAACGAGCCACTTAAAGGCATCTAATTTTCCAGCGTTGTCAGATACTGCGCTCACAATTACCCCTAAAATCTGTATAACCGCTAAATCTACCCCGAGCTCTGTGCAACAGCTTGGCAGGCCAGGAGGGAATCGAACCCCCAACCTGCGGTTTTGGAGACCGCTGCTCTGCCAATTGAGCTACTGGCCTAGCTGCTTACGCAAAACACTCAGGATAGAAATACTCGAGACCCGTCCAGCCTTAGTCTTTAATTTTTGTTACAACGCCGGCGCCAACCGTTCGGCCGCCTTCGCGAATCGCAAATCGCTGACCTTCTTCCATCGCGATCGGAGCTATTAGCTCAACATCCATCAAAACGTTGTCACCCGGCATCACCATTTCAGTGCCCTCAGGCAATTCACAG
>JABGTE010000031.1 GCA_018647445.1 Gammaproteobacteria bacterium | reverse complement strand
TCGTTTGGTTTGATTCATTGGGGCGGTCGCTCTTGACGGTGTCGGTTGAGAGCAAGAGTGTACCGATTGGGTATAAACCACGCCAGACTCGCAAAGGTTGCGAACGACGCAAGCCCCGGCGCTGCTAAAAGCATTACTTGCTTGATTCATCATGAGGGCAAGGTCTCAAATGCCCGACTTCGTCGTCAAGGTCCCCAGCATGTCTCTGGCAAAACCGTGGCGCTGAGCGAACGCCGGATACGACCAAAGCCGTCATCTTAAGCCGGAAAAGGTTGTGGCTAGAAAATTGTTCGGTTTGAGGCGACAGAGGGCCTTAGATTAACTGCGGCTCATCCTCGTTCTCGATTGGCAAAAAAAGCCCGTAGCCCCGCGCGCTTAGGCTGACAAAAATAGAGATAATTATGGCGGGTTTTTAACCAAGGCAGAGATCCGTTGGGATGACGCTAAGCAAAACTAATAACATGCCTGCGACCGGGATTCACGGTTCACTGCGGCTAGGTCCGCGACTTGCCGCATCGACCTGAATGGAACCATTGCTATCTAAACGAGTTCAACGCTAATCTCACCAGCAATGAGATCTTCCGCGACCGTCTCTGTTAAAAAAGGCATATTAAAACTTTGGTCGGTATTGCGTCACCAAGACGCTCGCAATCCTCGATGTCCTCTCGAGGAAGCACAAAGCGCGAGGGATTTTCGCTTTATAACAAAGGAGCAATCGCCATGACGTATTTTTGCTACTGTTCAAGCCCTCTCGGGCTAATGACCCTGCAAGCCACTGAATTTGGCCTTTGCGGCGCTTGGTTTGAAACTCAAGAGACCCTTCCGAAACAGTTAGGAAAAGAAGATGCTGATCACCCCATACTGAGTAAAACGAGTGCACAGCTTGCTGACTATTTTAGTGGCTTAAGAAAGACCTTTGATTTACCACTTGCTGCGACCGGCACGGCTTTTCAGCGGCGCGTTTGGCAGACGTTAACCACCATCGCTTATGCTGACACTTGGAGCTATTCGCAGCTGGCCGTGGCCATTGGTAACCCGCAAGCCGCGCGGGCAGTAGGACGGGCTAACAGTAAAAATCCAATATCGATCATTGTTCCCTGTCATCGAGTGGTTGCTCAAGATGGCAAACTTACCGGTTATGCAGGCGGTATGTCTCGCAAGGCCCATTTACTTCAATTAGAAAGGAACGGGTCGAAAACCCCGTCGAATGTGCTATGAATGTTGGGCCTTAAGCGCGGGTAAAAACGCTAGCTGCTTGCAGCAGCGGCCGACGGTTTCGAGATTATGGGGCACCAAAATCGGTGCTTTAGTAATCGCTTTTATAAGGCTTGATACCCTAACGTTCTTACTTGACTGACAGCCCCGCTCCAATCAATTTTCAAGACACGAGCGGACGATGTTTTCGCAGGTAATGTAATTCCAATGATGCGATCGATCGGTTAAATAATCCCCTTGGTCGTAAAAATACGGGCGGTCTTAATCGCCTCATCTTGCATCCGCAGAGCGCTATCCTCGACGCTGATTGTCACGCCATTACCCGGTTCGGTTTCAACTCGGGTGCCGTTCAGGGCAAAAACAGGTCGAAGTTGCCAAATTGGCGCGGCACGCACTGCTGAGCGGCAACTGATCGACTCTACCGAGTTGCTCAAAGTAAGCCCGAAGGGCTGGGGGTAACGGCGCGTCGATTTGAATTAATCAACGTGTGAGAGTTTGTCTCTTGACACTGAAGAAAGGAGAGGTGCTGTAGGCTAATCAAGCGCGACGGCCAGCGGTGACGTTTTTGAATCGCCTAAAACCGTCGTGACATTGGTCTGCTGTTGGTTGACGAGCTGATGCAGTAAGCCGCCAAGGCCCTTTGCTGATCGGTGATCCATCGCGTCGAGGCTTGAGGTTATCTGTTTCAGTGCTGGGGTTAAATCAAGCCCACGTTGGGCAGGGGCCTTTAGCATCGACAAAAAGGCTTCCACCTGTGGGGCTAGATCGGCTGGCGTTGCGTTCGATCGGATCAGTTGGTCAAGGTAGGCGCGGGCAACGACGGGGTCAGCTGGCCAGGTAACCGGCTGTTGCTGTTGCGGATTAAACGTTGTGCCTTGATCTGCCAGAGCTGCCGCGGCAATCTCATTCGTTGAAAGGTGCTCGCTTGGTGTGAGCGTTAAAACGTCGAGGCCTCTAACAATCTCGGTCGCATAAATGCGGCCTTGATACCAGTAGCTCGACCAATAACCACCGGTAACCAAGTGGGTGGGGTGGATTGGCCCACGGTCAAAATAGCCGATTTCAATCGGTGCCTTTGAATCCGTAAAGTCGATCACGGAGATGCCGCCTTGATACCAGGCTTGTACAAAGATGTCTCGGCCTGGAACCGGTACAATTGCACCATTGTGCGCCACACAGTTTTCTTCCTTGGTTTGCGGTGCAGGGAGCTTGTAGTAAGACTGAAACACCAGTTTTTGATCGACAATGTCAAAAATGGCATTTGCTCCCCAGTTCATTGGATCAAAGGTGCGGCAGCGTGGCCTGCCGCCACCGCCCCACTCATCGGTAAATAAAACCTTTGTGCCGTCGTTGTTAAAGGTCGCGGAATGCCAGTAGGCAAATCCGGTGTCGGTTACCGCGTCAAGGCGCTGAGGCTTCAAAGGATCAGAGATATCGAAAATAATGCCGTTTCCGGAACAGGCGCCCGCTGCAAGATTGGCCTGCGGGTAGACCGTAATGTCATGGCATTGGTTGGTTTGGCTTGTCTCTTGAGAGGTCTCATCGTGTTTTCCGCCGCGCCATAGTCCGGCCATCTGACCGGTCTCGAGATCCTCAAAGACTGTAGGGCTGTCTGTAATGCGGGCTTTACCTGGGGTCTTCACTGGGATCTCAATCACGTCGATACGAAACAAGGCCGTACGGGTGTCCCCGGCGATGTTACCGATACAGCCTGCAAGCTCTTCTTCTTTTCGAATATTCGAGGTGCCGGAATTGTAGACGACGATGCGTTCGTCATCGCTCGCAACGACTGAATGCGTGTGGGAGCCACGACACGTTTGAACTTGTCCAACTTGTATGGGGCGCTCAAGATTGCTGATATCAAAAATTCGAAGGCCGCGAAAGCGCTCAGTGCTTATGTCGTCAGGGACGCCCTCCAGGCCGCAGTCAACTCGGCCACGATTGTCTTCGACGGACATTAAAAGCAAATCTCCAACGATTGAAACATCGCCCTGTCCGCCGGGGCAGACAATCGAGCTTAAAAGTTCGGGGATCTCACCAGCCCCGATTTTATAAAGATTGATGCCGTGATAACTGCCGACTGCGAGCAGATCGCCTGAAAATGCCATGTCGGTATAAGAAAAGCTGAGTAATGGTGAGCGTTTGGATCTTTCGGGTGGTTTTTCGTCGGAACTGATACCGTGCTCGAGGTCGCTCTCAGGGCTAACTAATTCTTGGAACCAATGGGTCGTTTGCGCGACCCAGGAGGTGTTTGACTCCGCCGTATCTGATTTTTTGGCGCGTAATGGGGGTAGGCCAGACGGGTTGTTTGGATCAAAAAATCCTGGCGGTTTTGGCAGGCTGGCCTGAAGCGTCATGTTGTGCGCTGCCTCAGCAGCGTCTCGAAAGCCCGCTGCGAGCTCGGCTCTTGGGTCGGTGGATAAGCCCGCGAGCAAGATATCCATTCGATCAATTTCAGTCTGCTGTTCGTTTTTTAAATCGGTAATGAATTGGTACAGAATTGGATCGAATGCCGTTCCTGAAATCTTCAAGAGCGTCTTGACCATTTTGAGTGCACCCTCATGGTGGGCAATCATGAGGGTTAAAAATTGCGTTTCAAAGTCGGTGCTGCTCGAGGATGCTAGGGCCAGCATTTCGTCAGGTGAGGCCATACCCATACTTTTGTGATGCATCATTTTATCATGGTCATGGGGTTTCGATGCGGCGACTAACGGTTGGTCTCGTTCGGTTAGCCAAGATTGCATGAATTCGATTTCGTCTTTTTGTGACGCTTCGATTCTGCCGGCAACATCGAGAAAGGGTTTCTGATTCGTGCGCTCGGAAACCATTTCAGCCATATCAATGGCCTGTTGGTGATGAACGATCATGTCCTGAATAAATTGGATGTCCTCAGCAGAGAATCCCGCTTGACTGACTAGGGCTGCGACATCCGGGCTGAGTTCGATCGAGGGTTCTCCTGGAGCGCCTGGTTGCAGGATCGGCGCGGCGGTAACTTGCATTGAGATAAAAATTATTGCCGTAAGGATTACAGCACCCAATTGTCTTACAGGTCTCACATATCTAAATCTAGTGAGAGTGAGATTTGTTGCGCGGTCTAGAGATCGCCTCGCTTTTGAGTCTGTGCAGGCCATACGTTCATTCCAAGTTGAGTAAGAGCATGGGGTTGATGTTATGCGAGAAGCATCATGATTTGGCGATCGTTTTTTCATGGGGCCGGAGGATCCCCTTTATGCGTTAGATCAAAATCCATAGTAGCGTCGAGTGCAAGGCCTGCTGTCTCAAGGTCTTCACCGAAGGTCGTTTAAGCCTTCATGGCTTTATCATTTTAGCCTGCTAGCGTTAAGGCACTCGTTTAACCAAAAGGTGCAATGATGACTTCAGTCAGGATCAAAGATTATATGGTGTCACAACCGGTGACAGTTTTGCAATCAGCGACCATCGCTGAAGCAGCCCGCTCTATTATCGAGGAGAAAGTTTCGGGTGTCGTCGTGGTGAATGAGGCGGGGGTCGTTGTCGGCATGCTGTCAGAGTTAGATTGTCTTCGGAATCTATTGTCTGAAGCGTATAACGGTCAGGCGATTGGTGGTGAAGCGGTGGCGCTGGCGATGACCACCCCGGTCACGACGTGCGCGGCTGATGCAGACATTATTAGCATTGCCGAATCAATGTTATCGACCAAGCAGCGGCGGCGGCCGGTGGTAGACCAGGGGAAATTATTAGGGCAGATAACGTGCCGGCAGCTACTAGGGGCATTGCTTGATTTCGGGTCTTAGCGACGCAGATTAAGGATAATCGAGAGTAACGAGTTCTGGAGAGGCCGCAAATTGCTGATTCGGGCCGTCGGTCTAGGGCCTTATTGAATCACAAAGCCGGTGATCATCGCGCGCTCGATTTCAAAAGGCTTCGGACCGTCTTTGAACATGTTGTTGACGCTGTCTTCTATTTGCTTGATGAACTGCTTTTTACCGTCTGCTGCGTTGAGGTCGTCGAATTCGGCACTCTGCATTAGCATCAACACATCGCTTTGAATTAGAGGAATGTTGTCCTTGATTGTTTGGCTAGAGTCCGTGTCGCGAGTCTGTAGACTCGCTGTAATCTGCACATACCGCATTTTGCCCTTAACATCGAAATTGGCCACAACTGGCGGAATTTCGACGTAAATAAACGCTCTGTCATCAACCTTAGGAGCAGCTTCCGCCCCATCTGTCTCGGCATTCACAACGAGGAAGTAGTACGCAGCGGCTCCACCAACCAGTAAGACAACCGTAACGATTCCAGCAATGATGAATTTATTCACTTTTGAATCGCTTCCTTGGCGTTAAAATTTGAGTGCGCAATCTTGCCAGTATGCCTCATAATGATCAAGGTGCGGTCGATATGAAATCTCTAAAAAGTGCTTTTCTTGTAATTTTTGAGTTAGCTGCAGCTGCAACGCAGCAGTCTTTTTTCGGACGTTGCATCGTTACAAGCTTCGACGCTTGAGATGCCTCATTGGATAGTGTCGACGCCTAATCTCTGGCATCTCAAGGGTGGGCTTTACAAGTTGTCTCTGTAATCATCCGAAATTGATTGGTCGATGGCCTTAGCCATTGCGGGGTCTCCGCCACTGGCTAAGGCCAGCATCTTGCCAAAAGAAACCTGAACAGGTGCATCCCATACGCTCGTGTCCCAGAGCTTGGATCGAATGAGCGCTTTGCCGCAATGAAAAAAACATTCTTCGATGCTGACTTCAGTTAGAAGCACTGCAGGACGACCATGGGCCGAATAGGTTTCGAGCGCAGCAGGATCGGCCGTGAGCCTTGCCTGGCCATTGACTCGCAACGTTTCGCGGGTGTTGGGGACAAGAAAGATCAGTCCAATACGCCCGGTTTTCAACACATTGAGATGGCCATCGGCGAGTTTGTTGCCGCGTCGGTCCGGAATGATGAGAGTTTTGGCATCCGGTGCTCGGACGAACCCTGGGCTATCGCCTTTTGGAGAGGCGTCCAGTTGTAAGTCCTCGGATACCGTTGTCATGATCAAAAAAGGAGATCGTGCAATAAAAGCCATTGCCTCATCAGTCAGATGATTGGTTTTTTTAGCTGCGGTGATGCTGTGGGGCGTACCAATGATGGATCGTAGATGTTTCTCGCTTGTTATGTTCAAAGGGGGGCTCCAGGGTTGATAACGTTTTAAGGCTCGCGCTTGCCATACTCAATCACGGGTTCAAAGATTCGGTCCGTTAGGGTCCGAGGGGTGGTGACGAATTGTCATCAGGTGACATAGATCGCTGCCATCCCATTGTCAGTGCTCTAAATTGAATATAAGCAAAAGAGAGCAGAATGAGCAGCATGCTGAGATTGACTAGATGCCCCGTTTTAAAGTTCGCCGCATAAAGACCAAAGGTTAAAATTAGTCCAATGACCGCGATCGCGGGTAAAAAATCTGACCAAGTTGCGGCGGAGATTGTCGCAAAAAACGATTCATTACTGCCGTCGAGTCTAGCTTTCCGTAGTGTGCTCTGTGCGATCCAGATCATGGTTCCAAAGAGACCGCCCATTAGAATAAACCAGAACCCAATATCTGTGGGCGTTAATACTTGGATCACTAGGACCTGAACGAAACCAACCCAAAAGGGTAAGATAAATTCATAAACTGATGGAAGCCACAGAAATCGGGTGACATTCACAGCATAAACCAGCCAAACCAAAATGATTGCGATTAAGGTTGTGACGATCTGGGTCCACGTTGTAAAAGTTTGCCACGTCAGCGTATAAAGTACGTCTGTAATCAAGACGTAAGTCCAAAGCTGTTCGAGAGCAAGCGCTTGAATAATGCCAAGGAGCGTTAGCACAGCGGCCGGAACATTAGATCGTACCCTTTTACGGAGTTCATTCATCGAGTTTTCTCCCATGGCGTCACTCAAGAATTAGATGGGCCTTGGGATGAGTCTACTGCAAATGCAGATTTTGCAGCCACAATAAAAAGGCCCTTGGAGCTCGCTTGGTCAAATCCTCGCATTCTTGCTCAACAGTAATGTTTGCGTGAGTTTGTCGAGGTTGAACATTTAGAAGGGGGCCATGATAAAGGCTGAAGACTTATGGCTGTGGCTTTTTAAAAAAGCACATGCACTTGCAGGCCCGTTTCAAGCTTTGAGGCGGCGTATGTGTCGAGATCAGGACCATACTTTTTCGTGTAAAAATCAGCTAAATAACGCTGTTAAAGTCAAGCGATAATGCAGAATAACGTATAAGGTCGAAGGGTTTTAGGTAAATTTTCGAACGTCCAATAGTTTTGTGATTCTCGCGAGGGGGAGGATGGCATGCAGACCAGTAGACGGACCAAAAATTCATTGGGATGGTATCCAGGCCCGTTTTTAATCGGTTTAATAGACATCGCTGCGGAAGCGGGGTGCGATGTAGATTGGTTCGAGCGGATCATGTCTGAACGTCCTAGCGGAGATCGTGAGGAGCGGGTTATGTCCATGGCAGTTGTCGAATCGCTCTGCGGACGGATTGCGCAACTGAACCCTGAGATCCGTTTGTCAGATGTCATGCGGCGTCAGACAGGCCCGCAGGCCACCTCATTGGTGGCGCTGTCTTTAGGAGAGCCCACCCTAAAAGACATCTTAACTAGAGCTGCTGGTACTTCGTTATTGAACTCCAATTTATTTACCTATCGCTTCGAGAGTTTACCGGCTAGAAAAGCTTATGCTATATCCTTTCTCCCGATTGCCCCAGTACCAAGGTGGCTGCATATGTGCTTTGCCTACCAATTCGCTGAAGGCTTGTCGAGGACGACTGGCATTAAGGACTTAGAAGTTGAGGAAGTTGTGGTTTGCGGTGCGGGGGTAGCGCAGCGAACCGACTTGGATGATTTGACCGATGCTGGCGCCGCCGCAGCACTTTTCACCGACAGCGCACCTTCACGGGTTGTTTATAAAGCTAAAGCCTTGGATGCGGTCAATCGGTTTGCCAACAAATCGTGGCGAAACGTGACCAACTCGATGGTAAACCCGCTCCTATCTTCCCGACTTAAAACAGCGCCGTGGACTTATCGTTCTTATATGATGATCCTCAGACACTTCGATGCAGGCTTATCGCTATCTATGGAGGCTGTCAGCAATAGCCTAGGAGCGGATGTTTCGACGCTACGACGATATTTGCAAGCGGAGTCGACTGGTTTCAAACAGGTGGTCACCCTTTTCCGAAACCAGCAAGCGGAGTTGATGATGATTGATGGTGTCTCATTCGACCAGATGGCTCAGCGGTTAGACTTCAAAAACAGCTTATCCGTTAAGCGCATGATTAGGATTAGGCTTTCATGTGACAAAAATGTCACCGCTGTAAATTAATTTCGCCACCCAGGGGCCCCATTTTTTGATCGCGCAAAAAAGAGTGTAACGTCCTGAAATAATATCCTTGATTCCGGTATCTTTTTTGGGCTATCGGGTGAATAGGAGGCGCGATGTGGACGCAATCGAATCTTTAAAGGGCTGGACCGTCGAGTTAGGTGGTAAAGAATATTGCGCCGGATCGTTGTCATCGATTCCATGGCCCATTCTCAGAAATTTAGCTCAAGAAAAGGTGACGCTATCGCGATTGCAGGAGCAGCAGGTTGCGCAGAAAGCACTAATTTGGCAGTTAGAGCAAGACGTTTTGAAGCTCCTCCAAAATGAATCGACAAAATAATGAGTTTGAATTTGAAAAAATTAACCGCCCACCCTAGGTTCTGGTTGTCTGAAAGTGTCAGAGGTTAAGGAGACCGCCGATGTGCTCAGTCGCGAGGAACGGCGATTTTTAAATCGTCGGAGTGATGATCTCAGAATTTTGAGTGGTGAAGCACGCGCTCGCACTACGCTAAAAATTCGCAGAATCCTTTATGTGGCGCTTTCCCTGTATTTTATTAGAGCCTGTCTAATCTTTTTTATTGTCAATGATGTTGTTGCCTCCGGTCATGCGCAACAGTATTTGGTTGATGGTGGCATGATGATCGTTCGATTAACTGTGCTCTTTATCTTCATAGCTGCTTATCAGCGTTTACTAGACGAGTCTCGATGGATTAAATCTATTTCCATTGCCTCGATAGCGGTCTCTTGTAGTCTGATTTGGCAGGATGCGGAATGGCTTTATTTGACGCTGTCTTCGCAAATCTCCCTGCTATTTGTTTATCCGCTGGTTCTGAGGCTGAGCTGCCTGCTCTGTCTGATTTGGTCGCATAAGCTTTTAGTCGATAGAGATGGTTGATCAACCTTTAGAGAGAGGCCGTGAATTTTGACGACTCGAGATTCCATACTGCTATCGATTTGTGTGCTGTTCTAAATTAACAATGCGGTTTGAAGGCTGTTACGCACACAAGACAGAGATCGGTTCGTTGTTTGCTGATCGATCAAGTGCAAAAAGACAATGGCCAATAAAGGGTCGCGATAGCGAAAACTGATGGACGGCGACGTGTTGTCAGGGAGAGCCCGTTATTGACGAGCGTGAAGATAAGCACGTGGTACCGAGGGCCGGAATCGAACCGGCACTCCCGTAAAGGAACCGGATTTTGAATCCGGCGCGTCTACCAGTTCCGCCACCCCGGCACGTGCAAGAGCAGTATATCAGAAAATCCTCTGGCGTCGCGTCTAATCATGTCTTCGGCTCATCGCGGTATGAAATCGCGATCATTCTGCTGTTTGGTTTGAGGGCAAAGGCAGTGCTGGGCGCTGCTTGCAAATTCTTAGGACCAATGTTCCACAGAGACAAGTATTGAGTCTGTGGCGAGAAAGGAGGGTCGCTTTGCCGACGCTATGGGCCTTCTAGGATCGTGGTGAGGCTGCGCTAATTGAGCTAGGGTATGTTCGTTGTCTGCAGGGGCCTCGTTAAAGCAAGGCCCATCGCTTCGCGCCGTCCTCATCCTCCGATGTTGTAGGTTTGGGAGATGCTCGAAGCACCTCGGACGTCGGCCGCTCGTAAGCAAGATAAGGCATTCATCTGCCGTTAGGCGCGGCTTGCCTCTTCTTTCAAAATGTTTTCACGTATGGCCTCAGCTTCAGCGGTTAGGGCCGAGTAAGTGCGAATATCACCGTTGCGTTGAGAGTTCATAGCCTGTTCAAGCTTTTGTCGATACTGCTTGTTCAGATTAATCAAAGGATCTTTTGGCTTAAACCATGAGAACATTGTATGGGACCGAAGGCGGATTTGTTTAAGATACGAAGTTTTTGGTGGAGCGGTTTGCTCCGTGGAACACGGGAATGAAGTTTCAGAGGTTCAAGGGTTGTCATGAAGAAGTCTGATTTTGAATACGAGTTGCCAGAGCACTTGATTGCGCAATCTCCACCGGAGCATCGTCAAAGCGCTCGTTTGATGGTTGTTGATCGTTCGAGACAAACCATCGAGCACAAAACGTTCTCGGATTTTCTGACGTACTTGTCGCCATCGGATCTTTTAGTTTTTAACAATACTAAGGTGATTCCTGCGCGCTTTTTTGGCCAAAAAGCGTCGGGTGGTCAGGTTGAGATACTGCTGGAGCGGATGACCAGTGAGGTGACCGCGCTAGCTCAAATTCGCGCCAGCAAGGCGCCGAAAACGGGGGCGATTATTACCCTTGCCAATAGCGAGACACAGATTCGGGTATTGGGCCGTGACGGGCGATTTTTCAGCCTTGAATTTCCAGCACCGGGTATTAGCGCAATTGCCGCGACTCAAGGCCAAATTCCGCTACCGCCCTATATAAAGCGTGCGCCAGAAGGCCTTGATGCCAGCCGTTATCAGACCGTTTTTGCGCAAAGTGAGGGCGCGGTAGCTGCGCCTACCGCTGGTTTGCATTTTGATCAGCCGATGCTTGCGGCAATTGATGAATTAGGCGTTGATCGCACAATGCTGACCCTGCATGTGGGGGCAGGGACCTTCCAACCTGTTCAGGTGGAAGATATTTTGCAGCACAAGATGCATCAAGAATGGTTTTCCGTGTCCCCAAGCACCGCAAGCCGAGTGCAAGCACAGATTGCAAACGGGCGCCGAGTTTTGGCTGTCGGTACAACTAGCGTTCGGGCGCTGGAGTCAGCAGTCGTTGAAAAGGTTGTGCAGCCAATTGAGGGTGAGACTCAAATTTTTATTTATCCAGGGTATGAATTTCAGGTTGTGAACGGGCTGCTTACCAACTTTCACCTGCCTGGATCAACGTTGCTCATGCTCATTAGTGCGCTGGCCGGAAAGGATTTGATTCAACGAGCCTATCAGGCTGCGATTGATGAGGAATATCGGTTTTTTAGCTACGGCGATGCCATGCTCATTTTGTAAGCATAATAACGGCTGCGCGCCCGGTAAAAGCTCGTGCGATTGCAGCCGTGCACTCACATGGTGCGACTCGGGCTTAAATTCAGTGGGCCCGGCCTAGTTGTGGGTTCCGTTTTGTCCTTTAAGCGTTATATCTTGTTAAGAGATGGCTCATTTCTACGAGGTTTTGGCACACTGATCCCGAAACGAACGCAGAATTGATCTGAATTAAAAATATGGCACGACACTTGCAAAAAAACTAATGAGATCATTAAACGATAGGAGTGACGTTTTAAAGAAGTTAGTTTGAAGCAAGGTTGCCCCTCTTCCTTGTGCAAACGCCGGGCCCTGATGAGTCTCCTACCTTCCCCTTAAAACGACTCATTGGGGCCTCCTTTTGAAGCATGCGGTCCCAGGTGCTAAAGAAGGCCAGGCAACCGGCATCAATGCCCTGAGCAGGCTATGCTCAAGGTTTTAATTCTCCATGAAAAAGCGCGCTTTGCGCGATCAACCTCAATATGATCACGGCAAGTCGGTCAATTCTTAGAATCGGAAGCATCTGGGTAAGCGCTTAAAAATCTGAAGTTCTGTTATGATGTGAAACCTTCGGGGTTGAATGACGGCGGTCGGCAGGACCTTTAGTCCCCTGAGTCTTATACTTTGACGATCAATACAAAAAGGTTGTTTTGATTGGATAAGAAATGTTGCAATCGAAACGCGATCTGA
Organism: Gammaproteobacteria bacterium; assembly: GCA_018647445.1. Lineage (GTDB taxonomy): Bacteria > Pseudomonadota > Gammaproteobacteria > Pseudomonadales > Azotimanducaceae > UBA9926. Next base: position 2,742 of record JABGTE010000031.1, on the reverse strand, counting down.
CGCAAGACGGAGACGCGTTTAGGAAACGAGTTTGGACAAGCCTTCAGAACTGCAATTACTCTTAGCGCGGCAACCGATCTTCGATCTGAATACCGAAGTCGTGGCCTATGAGTTGCTCTTTCGCGAGTTCGATCCGGATCAGGCTAATGTGCTGGATGGTGATCGAGCAACCTCTGCTGTTTTGATTAATGCCTTAACAAACTTGGATCTTCAGCAATTGGTCGGATCAGGCCAAGCCTATGTGAACTTTACGGCAAATTTATTAGATGTCGATATCCCGCTTGAGCCCGCTCGCTGCGTGATCGAGGTGCTGGAAGATGTTGTTGTAACGCCAGAGTTAATTGAGCGGCTAACAGTCCTGAAAGCAAGGGGCCATCAAATAGCGCTAGATGATTTTTTATATTTTGAGGAGGCCGAACCGTTATTGCCCTTAGCCGACATTATCAAGCTCGATATGTTGGCGCTCAATGAGCAGCAACTCACCGATATGCTGGCACGCTTCCAAGATTTAGATGTGAAGCTGCTTGCCGAAAAAGTCGAAACCCAAGAGATGCTTGATCATTGCAAGTCCCTTGGGTTTTCTTTGTTTCAAGGAAACTTTCTCAGTAAGCCTGAGCCGATCAGTGGTAAAAAAATCACGGCGAACAAACTTGTGGTTTTAGAATTACTCAATAAATTACAAGATCCAAATAGTAACCTGCGCGACTTAGAAGCTTTGGTGGAACAGGATCCCGCGCTCGGGTTTAAAACTATTAAGCTTGTGAATTCGGCGTTTTATCGCCCTCGCCATGAAATCGATTCCTTAGCCCATGCGATGACCTATCTTGGCATAGACGCCATGCGCAGTTTGGCGAGTTTGCTCGCGATATCTGGTATGTCAGATAAGCCGGATGCGCTTCGGGATCATGCGCTCGAGAAAGCGAAGTTCTGTGAGCGGCTGGGCGAGCGTATTAATTCGGACGAAGCCCCGGTTTATTATTCGGTAGGGTTGCTGTCAACAATGGATGCCTTTTTTGATCAGCCGCTGCCCATGTTGCTCGAAAACCTCATGATGCGACAGGACATTAAGCAAGCTTTGCTGGAAAAGTCAGGACGACTGGGATTAATTCTAAAAACCGTTGAAGCCATTCAGTCTGGGGCGCTGGATCAGATCGATTGGACCGAACTCGAGCCGCTTGGTTTGTCACCAAATTCCATCAATGAGATCCATCTATCCGTCATTGAGTGGCAGTCCCACCTGGGCGATGATCTGGGATTGCTATAGCCATGCAGTTTGAATTACTAGCTCAGCGTGGCGAGGCCCGACTCGGCCGCCTAACCCTTGCCCACGGTGTTGTTGAAACACCCATCTTTATGCCCTGCGGTACTTATGGCTCGGTTAAAGGTGTCTCCCCAGACCAACTTCGATCAGCAGGCGTTCAGATTCTGCTGGGTAATACGTTTCACTTAATGCTGCGCCCTGGCGTCGAAGCGATTGAGAAGTTTAATGGATTGCACCAGTTTATGGGCTGGGACCGTCCAATTTTGACAGACTCTGGCGGTTTTCAAGTCTTCAGCCTTGCTGATATGAATAAGATAAATGAAGAAGGTGTCGCGTTTCGATCGCCGATTAATGGCGATAAAATTTTGCTAACGCCAGAACGCGCGATGGCGATTCAAACCGCACTGAATTCCGATATTGCAATGATTTTCGATGAATGCACACCCTATCCGATATCAAAAGCGGGTGCGGAAACGTCGATGCAGTTGAGTCTTCGTTGGGCTGAGCGGTCCAGAGCAGCCTTTAACAGCGACAATGCACTTTTTGGTATCGTCCAAGGTGGTATCCATCCGGATTTGCGTGAAGCGTCGCTTGAGGGACTACGGAAAATTGGTTTTGAAGGCTATGCGATTGGCGGCTTGTCTGTGGGCGAGCCGAAGCCCGCAATGCTCGAGACCATCCGAAAAATAGCGCCCAAAATGCCAACGCAGTCGCCCAGATATTTGATGGGTGTGGGGACGCCATCGGATCTGATCGAGAGTGTTCGGCGCGGGGTAGATATGATGGATTGCGTCATGCCGACCCGCAACGCGCGCAATGGTCACTTGTTTACCAGCTCTGGCGTCATTCGGATTCGTAACGCCGAGCACCGAGCGAGCGATATGGCATTGGACGCGCGCTGCAGCTGTTATACATGCCAAAATTTTTCGCGGGGTTATTTGCACCATTTGGATAAGTGCGGTGAGATTCTAGGCGCCAGCCTTAACTCAATTCATAACATCGCGTATTACCTTGAATTAATGCGCCAAGCACGCGGTGCACTGGCGGAAGATCAATACGATGCTTGGGCTTTGACTGTTTATGCTGGGTGGTCTGAGGCCCCGCCGCCGTTGGAATTCGATTTAGAGTTACCACAGTGATTGCGTCTGACGACCGGAAACAGGACAATGCAGCGTCTAAATCGTCCTCAATTTGGGTTTAGCCGGTTAAATGGCCAAGGTTTGCGTTGTAGGACATTCTCATAAGACAGGGGGAATACATGCTTGAATGGTTTATTCCAGCTGCACAGGCGGCTGACGCAGGAGGTCCAATGCCAGGATTTGATATTTTAATACTCGTAGCTTTCGCAGGCATCTTTTACTTTATGCTTTGGCGTCCACAGAGTAAGCGGGCAAAAGAGCATCGTGAGCTGATTGAAGGGTTGGGCAAGGGGGATGAAGTGATGACCAATGGCGGATTGGCCGGAAAGATCGTGAAGGTTG
>JABGTE010000032.1 GCA_018647445.1 Gammaproteobacteria bacterium | reverse complement strand
TAAAGAGCACCATGACGAGTAACAAAAGGGTGATTCGGGCTGGAATCGACGCCTCTGCAGGAATCACAGAAAACACAATAATGACCATGTATAAAAAGGGAATATTGGACCAGATCTCAATAATCCTCTGAAAACCTAGATCAAAAAGCCCACCAAAATAACCCATTGCGCAACCAACCATGATTCCAATTAAGTAGACGCTCACCATAAAGGCAAAGGCAAACAGCAGCGCGGTCCGCGTCCCGTAAACCAACCGCGCCAAAATATCCCGACTGGTTGTGTCGGTCCCTAAGTAGTGTTGGCGCGCCGCATTGGGCGCTGCCGGTCGCATAATTGAATCAGTTGCGTCGTTTTCATAGGGGTTGTAAGGCACGAGGGGCATGAGCACCCAATTAGATGAGTCCGTGTTGTCAAAATGGGCGGCGAGATCGCGATAATTGGTCTCGTAGGAGTAATCAAGGCCGAACTCGGTGCCAGGATGAAAGTCAGTATAGGTCGGGAAGTACAGTGCGCCTTCATACTGCACGACAAGGGCTCGGCTATTAACCAGCAGTTCCGCAACAGATAACAAGGCCAACATCAGGCTTAGTACAATAAAGCTGTAATACCCCAGTTTGATTTTCCTGAAGCGGGCCAGCTTTTTCTGGGTTTGGGGATTAAAGTTGAACATCGTTATTGAAACCGAATCCTTGGGTCCACCAGTGCGACTAAGATGTCCGATAAAATGTTGCCGATCAGAAGAAGTAGGCTGCTTAATAGCACGACGCCCATAACGACGGGATAGTCGCGATCGAGAATTGAGGTTAAGCCCAGTAGGCCAAAACCATCAATATCAAAAATAGACTCAATAAGGAAAGAGCCGCCCACTAACAAAGTGATATTTTGACCAAACGTGGTTGCAATCGGAATGAGTGAGTTTCGAAGGGCATGTTTCAATACCGACTGTCGGAAGGAGACCCCCTTCGCAATAGCGGTGCGCACATAGTCTGCTGCTAAATTGTCCATTAGATGGTTTTTTAAAAGCAGTGTAACCAGCGCGAAGCTGCCCACCATATAACAAATCAGAGGTAGTGCAGAGTGCTCAAGTAAGTCGGTGATCTGGCCTAACAAAGTTTTATCTTGAAAGGTGAAGCTGACAAAGCCCCCCATGGGGAGCCACTCCAAGCGAACCGAAAAATACAGCAGTAACAAAGAGCCGAGGGCATAACCGGGAATGGCATAACCGATAAAAATGAGGATCGATGAGAATGTATCTACCGCGGTTCGGTGACGGACGGCTTTTAAAACCCCAAGCGGTATACACACCAAGTAAGTCAGGACCAGTGTAATGAGTCCGTAATAAATCGAGACGGGAAATCGGTCTTTGATAACATCCCAAACCGGCTCGTTATAGCGGTAGGACGAGCCCAAATCCCCTGTAAGCACCTTGCCGGTCCAAATTAGGTAACTCTCAATCACTGGTTTATCGAACCCGTAGTAGGCTTTGAGTTGCTCGAGCTGCGCCTCGGAGATCGCCATGCCTTGGCCTGCGCTTTGTGAAAAGCCGCTGCCGGAGGCGTCCATCATCTGGGACTCCATAATCGCGCGCTCCAGCGGGCCGCCCGGCACCAGTCGCGTAATGGCGAAGACAATAATGGTCACGCCTAAAAGGGTTGGCGGAATCAATAAGAGGCGTTTGAAGAAATATTCTTTCATTTGGAACTTATCGGATGTTTAAGATATCGACGGGCGCTATGTTGACCGGCGACGCCCGCTTCTGCAAGTGGATTGGTAGGTTTGTAGTCTATTGGTGATCCTTCATTAATCGGCGCATGAAGACGGTGGCAAGCAGCGCGCCGAGCAATTGCATGACAATAAACATACCCGCGTGATCTGGCTGGATGCCGCTAAACGTATTGGTCAGGCTGCGTGCTAACGTCACCGCCGGGTTTGCAAAGGAGGTTGATGCGGTAAACCAATACGCGGCTGTAATGTAAAGCCCCACCGCGGTGGCAACAAAGTCGGGTCTGAACCGACTGGTCGCGATAATGGTCATGACGAGGCCAAAGGTTGCAAGGCCCTCGGAGAACCATTGCGATGCGCCTGTTCTAGATCGTTCTGAGAACTGCAGTAAATCGAGCTCAAACATAAAATGCGCTGCCAGTACGCCTAGAATCCCGGCAATAATTTGAACGCAGACATAACAGAACGCCTCGGGTTGCGTGATTCTTTTTAGCAGGAGCATTGAAAGGGTTACCGCAGGATTAAAATGCGCGCCGGAGATCGGGCCGAGAGCCGTGATCAGAACAACCAAAATGGCGCCAGTCGCCAGCGTGTTGCCGAGCAGGGCGAGTGCATCATTTCCGCCTGCTAAGGATTCCGCCATGACACCCGAGCCAACAACCGTTGCCAGTAGGAAAAAAGTCCCGATTGCCTCTGCAATTAATTGGTTGCGCACGAATCACTCCTCGACTCTGTGATAGAACAATTTTTTTCAATGCGATAGTACTGCTTTGGACCTAAGACGCCTTTGCTTCGTGCCCTATTATAAACAATTGAAGAACACCTCTGCGAGGTTTGGCCCTCGGGGTTTGGTTTGTTCCGGCTGCATCTGATTCATGACGTAGGCGAACGCGACCTGTGATTCCGGGTCGGCAAAGGCTGTTGAGCCTCCCGCGCCATTGTGCCCAAAAGCCAATTGATTCGGCCCAAACCCCGCGCCCGGGTTGAGAATGAAGCCGCCCTGGCTGCGCTCAATGAACTGGTTCAAGATGAGGTCCTGTTGCTTGGATACGGTCCGTGTACAGGCTTGGTGCCTCGCCGCTTCTGTTATGAGTTTTTTGTTCAGTGCGCCTTGGTAGAGTTTTGCAAGACCTTCTGCGGTGGCATGCCCATTCGAGGCCGGGATTTCGGCCTGGCGCCAGGCGCTGGAACAGGCATCTTGATAAGGACGAATGATGGGGTTTTCTTGGGTTCTGATAGCGAGGTCTGAGCGGGCAGCGGCGCTGGCGGGTTCTTTGGCTGGCGTGAGATCAGCGCGTTGGTTGCGCGCATGATTGGGCCCAATCAAATCAGCGCAGCGGCCATGCGCTTTGGGGTCTAGTCCTAGATAAAAATCGGCGCCAGTGGGCGTGCACAGATGGGTTTGAATATATTGACCAAGAGTCTTGCCGGTAATTTTTCGGCAGAGGGCGCCTGCCAAAAAACCCCAAGATATAGAATGATAGCCTGCGCGACTGCCAGGCTCCCAGGCGGGCTTGGCACGGGCCAAGCTGGCTACGATGGCATTCCAATCATACAGGTCCGCAACCACTAAATTCTGCTCAAAGGCGCATAGTCCCGCTTGATGAGACAACAGTTCGGAAATTGTGATGGCCCCTTTGTCATCGGCTGCAAACTCCGGCCAATATTTGCTGACAGGGTCTTGGTAATTGAACGCGCCCGTTCCTGCAAGGTGCGCGAGCGCTAAAGCGGTGATCCCTTTAGTCGTTGAGTAAATGTTCACGAGGGTATCGGGAGTCCAAGGACGGGTTTGGGCAAGATCTGTAAAGCCGCCCCACAGATGGACAACTTTTTGGTCTTGTACATAAATGCAAAGGCTCGCGCCAACCTCGGGCCCATGCCAGAGTTCTGCGAAGGCATCGCGAACGGGGGTGAACTGTGAGTCAGTGTAACCTGTGATTGGGGCAGTCAAATGCGCTCGTTTACCGTTATGATCTAGGTCAAGTTTAAGGTAATCCAATCCAAAAAGGAGGCTTTATGCCACGACTCGCACAAGTAGGACGGGAAACCCCCGAGCAAGATATTCAGCAGGTCTTTGACGCGGTGTTCGGTGAAGGGGTTGATCCGATTATGCAACCGGGCACAGCAACGGGAACACCCGGAAACTGGTGGACGGTGTTCGCCTTGGTACCAGAGTGTTTTCGGCATGCCGTTGCGGGCTTTCAATTTTATCGAGGCAAGTCTCGTAAGATTAGCGCAAAGCTGCGTGAGTTAGGTCAGGCTCGCGCCGGCTATGCCCGGGGCAGTTTGTTTGTGTTCTCTCAGCACTGTAAAGCCTTGCGCGGCGCGGGCTTTACCGAGGTTCAAATTGCGGCCATTCCGGGCTGGGCCTCGAGTGACTGCTTTTCGCCCTTGGAGCGGGCGGTGTTGGCCTATACCGATGATTTGGTTCTATCCGGAGGGCGGGTGCCGGACACAACCTTTGCCGCACTAAAAGCCGAATTGAGTGATGAAGCGATTCTTGAGCTGACTTACATTACCTGCACCTACGAGATGCATGCCACGATGTGTCGTGCGCTGCGGCTCGAATATGATGACGTTGATGAGCGCTTGGTTGAAGTACCATTGCCGGATGGACCATCACGTAATATAGACTTCATGCGGGCTGTGGATCGAGAAACGTCTGAGTAGGGAGTTCGATGGCGCGGAAGTCTTGTGGATGGGCGAGTTTGATCTCGTGAACCGCTTTTAAGCGCGCTAAAAAAGTGTCTGGCAAGGGTGCAAGGGCCGCCGACTCGATTAAGTGCGCAAGGTAAGTAAGCTGGTCCGGCCCCAATCGATGAAAGTGTCTGGGCTCAGCGGGTTTGGCAAGATGGCGTGCAACCGCTGCGTCGCTGAGCGCGATCAACTGCGGCGCTTCGGGCAATTGCAACTGGCCCGTAAAGACGGCGTTTAGCCACTGACTCTGAATCTGAAATAACGGAAAGGGGATCACCAAGTAGGGCAGGCCGATGAAGGCAAGCGTTGGCCGTTTGGCCAACAGTATGTGCTGATGAAGGCCGTGAACAAGATTGTCTTCGACCCTTATTAACGCGTCGTCTAGGAAGGGAAACTGGTATTGATACCCTGTGCAGAGCAGCATCTGATCTACGGCGGTAAGGTGGTCTCCACCGGTGAGTTGAATGTCGTCTCGATGTAGTCTGACTGGATCCTGATGAATCGATACATTGCTTTTGTCACGCACTAAGGCATCCCGTCCTGCGTCATGACCACACCAATAAACCTGCTCGGCCGTCGTGCTGATTTCTCGGACGAGATCCATGCCAGATGCCTTACTGCCCCAAACCAAAACCCGTTGGCCTCGAAATGGATCGGGATTGATATAGTCCTTTGCGTGTGAGATTTTCAATGCAGATTCTGTCGAGCCCTCAATAACGGGCCGATTGGGCTGGGTGTAGTGACCATTGCAGACGATCACGGCATCGAAAACCTGTGCGGGCCTGTCTGCCAGTTCGATCAACCATTGGGTCTTGTTGATTGGTAAAATCCGCGTCACGTCGCTATTGAACTGAATCTTGTTTGTGAGTTGATGATGGTTCGCGTAGGCCTGAAGATAAGCCGCGACGGCGGCGGGTCCTGGATAGTCGCCCTCAAGCGGGGGAATGAGATGGTGCTGAAATGGGAAATCCAAAAAGGCCATTAAGCCGGCCGGCAGATTGCTGCGCAGGCTCGGATATAGCGCTGTGTGCTTGAAGTTGTCAGCGGTCTGCCATAGGCCGCCGACAACAGATTGTTGTTCAAAAAGGGTAACGGACTGGGTGCGCTGCAAAACCGAGGCCGCGGCAAGACCCGCAGCGCCGGCGCCAATAATTGCGATGTTCATAATCTTGCGCGGTTGATGTGTCATTTAGTGAAGCTTAACAAGGAGATGGGCGCACTGACATGGCATAATGTCGGTCTGGAAAAGGAATTGTTTTGGAAACGAGTCATACCGCATCACTCATCGCTGTCGAATCGTTATCGGCCTCAACCCGGTTGTTTCGGTTTGAAACCGGCGGCGAACACCTGCCGTTCATCGCGGGTCAGTTTTACCGATTCACCTTTACCGATGCTGCGGGTCTATTCGAGCGCAGTTACAGCTTTAGTCAGTTCGACCCAAAGTTGCCTCTGAGTCAATTTGAATTGGTGATTTCGGCTGTTGCCGGCGGCCGAGCAACAGACCTATTGTTCAACGCCGAGTTGGGGCTCACCGTTCAGCTTAAAGGCCCGTATGGTCGTTTGATTCTCCCGGCGGATGACAAGCGCCGCTTGGTGTTGGTCGCAACAAGCGTTGGGGTTGCTCCTTTTTTACCGATGTTGCAAAGCCTTGAGGCGGGTGAGTACCAGCGATTTGATTCGGTGCATCTTCTGTTTGGTGTTCGAGACCCAACGGAAGTGCTTTTTCAAGAAACCCTATTGCGGCTTCGCTCGAAGGCGTCTTGGTTCGAGTTAACCGTCCACTGCTCTCGCTCGCAAGATTCTGCGGCGGATTGGCAGTACTCGGGTTATGTGACAAACGGGCTCACCCAGCTTGCCCTCGACCCAAAATCAGATCATGTCTTGGTCTGCGGTAATCCCAAAATGGTAGATGATGTTTATGCGGCGCTCCGGGTTCGGCAGTTTGGTCCACGGTCCGTGATTCGGGAAAAATACGTTTTTGCCGTGCAAGAAAAATCCCTTCAAGGCCCGTCACGATCAAGTGCGGATGAGGCGCTGCTCCAGCAGAAGATGAAAGCCTATGGTGTAACGCTTGCGACTGACCCCAAACCGCTTAAGCCGGTTTGAAACACCAGTGCCAAGGTTCGTAGATGAAGCCCCAAGGGTTATCTCGAGGATAGCTCAGGAAAAAGCCGAATTGATGCGCCGAGTGCGATAACCAAGCAAACCCTTCGCTGAGTTCAAAGTCCTCGGTCAATTCAGGGTAGGCAGTGGTCACAATGTCCAGAGCGTAGCCCGTGTGGTGTTCGCTGTAGCCTGGCAACGCCACAACTTGGAGGATTTGGTTTGGGGGGTCACCTCGGTCAAGTTTTCGCGCGATCAACTGGCGCTGATAGTCGATAGATCGGAAGGCTGATAGCACTTCGAGTTGAATGCCGTCTTGTTGGGCTGCCCGCTGCATGTCCGTCCAGTGCTGGACCGTGTCCGATGTCGCTTCCAAAACGCGACCATCTTTCGTCTCGCCAAGGATCGTGAGCGTATGGGGCGGGGCCTCGAGTTGTTTAGGCGCTGGATATCCAGCCAGATCCGCAGGCGTCACGAACAGACGCTCTAACAAACCATCTTGGAATGGGGCATTGCCCATGATGCCCCCTTATTAAAGATCCCTATTGGACGAAGGCATCTAAATGAATGTCAGTGTGCCCAAAGGTGGCATCGATCATCATCAGGCGTTTGAAATAGTGGGCAATGGCCAGGTCTTCAGTCATCCCCATACCGCCATGGAGTTGAACGGCATTTTGACCCACAAAGCGTGAGGTCTTGCCAATCAGAAACTTCAGTGCATGGATATGGCGTTGTGCGTCCTCTGAGTTCTGATTCAGGAGCATGGTCGCTTTCATGCACAGCGACTTTGCCAGATTGTATTCTATGAACATTTCGGTAAGCCGGTGTTTTACCACTTGAAACTCGGATAGGGGGTGATCGAACTGCACTCTCTGTTTGGTGTAATCGATGGTGCTTTGATACAAAACGGCCATAGCGCCAACAGCCTCGGCTGAGATTGCCAAGATGCCGCGGTTAATAACCGTTTTCAAGGTTTGTGAGGCGGCGCCTTCTGCGCCTAAAAGGGCGGATGCCGGGACTCGGACGTTTTCCAATGCAACCTCAGAGGCCCTGAGCCCATCAACTGTTGGGTAGTCTTTTCGAGAGAGACCTTCGGTATTGCCAGGCACTAAAAACAACGAGATGCCGTCTGCGTCCGTTGCTTGGCCGTAGGTTCTGGCGGAGATGAGAATAAAATCTGCGGAGGCGGCATTGAGGACGACCGATTTTGTGCCATTGAGTAAATAGTGATCTTCATTTTTAACGGCCGTTGCTGAGACAAAGTTAAAATTGGTTGGTTCATCCGCCTCGGCATAGGCCAGGCAGCCTGTTAGTTCTCCGGCCCCCAGCGCTGGCAAATATTGATGCTTCTGTTCGTCGCTACCAGCAAGCTCAATGGCTCCTGCAAACAGGACAAGGCTTGAATGCATTGGCTCGAGCACCAGTCCCTTGCCAAATTCTTCAAACATAATCATGGTGTCGACTAAATCGCCCCCGAGTCCGCCATAGGCCTCCGGTATGGACATTCCGAGCCAGCCTAACTCAGCAAATGTCTGCCAGTGTTGCGCGCTATAGCCCAAGTCTGAGGCAACCAAATTTTTACGATTTGATAGATCATACTCGGTGGCAATAAAGCGTTGGATGCTCTCAGCGAGCATGTCTTGTTCAGTGGTGTAGGCAAGATCCATGATTAATCCTTAACTCAATCCCAATACATTTTTTGCGATGACGTCCTTTTGGACTTCGCTCGCACCGCCGTAGATCGTGGTGGCGCGGCCTCCAAGGTAAGATTGGGCAGCGCCATGGGCGAATTCAGGTCCGAAGGCCTCAGCGCCCCAGGGCGCTGCAAAGACCCCGGCCGCTTCTAGGTTTAATTCGGTGATGCGCTGCTGAATTTCCGTACCTTTGAGTTTTAAGATAGCGGACTCAGGTCCAGGATCGCCGCCAGCGGCTACCCGGGCAAGGGTCCGCATCTCTGTAAATTCAAGCGCCAGTAGTTCCGCTTCTAAAACACCGACTTTATTTTTAAAGCTGGATAGGTCTAGCAATGTGCCAGTGCCAACGCGGATTTTTTGAGCATTTCGCTTAGCCTTTTCGAGGCCCATCACGGAGTTTTGAATGCCCGCTAACCCCGAGCGTTCATGTGCCAACAAGCCCTTGGCATAAGTCCAACCCTTACCCTCTTCGCCAACTCGGTTTTCGACCGGGACTTTGACATCGGTAAAATACACTTCGTTGACCGAGTGACTGCCGCCCAAAGTGATGATCGGCCGAACCTCAACCCCTGGATCATCCATGGGAATCAGCAAGAACGTGATGCCCTCTTGCTTGGCACCGTCATTGTTGGTGCGGGTCAGGCAAAATATCCAATGCGCGATTTGGGCAAGGGTGGTCCAAATTTTCTGGCCGTTTACGAGATAATGGCTGCCATCGGCACTCAGTTCTGCTTTGGTCTTAAGGTTTGCGAGATCAGATCCGGCCCCCGGTTCTGAATAGCCCTGACACCAATTGACGCTGCCATCCCGGATGCCCGGCAAAAACCTGTCCTGCTGGGCCTGGCTACCATAGTTCATCAGTATCGGCGCGAGCATGCCCACGCCGAAAGGCAGTTGCGGGGGCGTCGCTTGTTTGCCCATTTCCAAGTCAAAAATATACCGTTGGGTTGGCGTAAAATTAGGACCGCCAAAGTCCTTGGGCCACTTCGGGATATCCCAACCGCCTTGATCTGCCAATGCCTTGAACCAGTCGCCGCGTTGGGTCCACATCGCCATGCCCTGCGGCACGTGTTGATCAATAAAAGTTCTCACTTTTTTTTGGAAGGCTAGATCTTCTGGGCTAAATGAAATGTCGATGGGACGCTCCTTTTGAACTGGATATCGAAGAGTTCGGTAATCGGTGACGCTTATTGTGAAGGATCGTTTATCACCCAACAAGGTCGTCGGCTAACCTTTTTGACTTGCCGGCAGAATAATTGACCGTCATCTGGGGATTGGAATTCGCCAACCCGCAACCGAAAAATTGATTGTTGGTTGGGCTCTGCGTAGTGGCTAACCGTAAACGGCAATTCAAGTGTTAAGTCTGGGAGTTCGTCTTGAATGAGCTTCCAAAGATCAATGGCTGCATCTTTGGTCTTCATTGCGCCGAGTTGAACGCGTACTACGGGTAGCTGGTGATTTTTTTGAAGAGGTAATTCCGTTGTTTTAAAGCCCGTGGGTAATTGGAAGTTCCAAACTCGGCTGATGGTTTTAACAGTGTCTGTGACCGAGGTATCGACCGGATCCGCAATCACCGCCGCCGGAGTTTGTTGGGTGAGTCGGTCGATTGCTTTTTCATACCCTTGTTCCGCGGCTTGATTAAACCAGTACTGGGCGCGTTGCTCATCGGCCTGAACGCCCTCGCCCTGGCTGAGCATGCGGGCAATTTGAAATTGAGCGGGCGGATGACCTGCTTGTGCGGCCGCGAGATACCAATTAAAGGCGTCAGTTAAGTCAACCGGGACGCCCTCTCCAAATCGAGACATCATGCCCAAGATGGCCATAGATCGGTGGTCGCCTGCATTCGCGCGTTCCAGAAATGCTGCGCGGGCAGTAATAAAATCATTTGCACGATAGGCATCGGCCGCAGCGTCGAAGTCTGGAACGGCAGCGCTGGCTACCGAGCACAGCCAAAAAAATCCGAGGATGGTCGCGGCCGAGCGGCAAAGGCGCCGTAGCATAATGTTAGAGATACTGACGCTGTAGCGACTCAAGGATTCGGAAAAATTCATCTCGAGTCTCATGAAGGATGTCGGCTACCGGTTTTATGCTTTCGATTCGGCCAGCAACCTGGCCTGAAAGTGGGATTGCGGCCTCCATGTCGCCCCCGAAATAGAGCGCTTGCGCATCGCCAAATTCGGGCATGATGTTTTCGGCTGCATTTGCTTCAAGGCGCGATGTTCGCTCTGTTTTAAGGGCCCTAAGGGCAGGAGAATGAAATTTGTTGAGGAAGACCGTGCCAGTTTCCGGTGCGTCGACAATTGCTTGTTTCCAGTTTTGATGCACAGGAGATTCAAGCGCTGAAACCATGCGGGTACCCATTTGGATGCCTTCCGCGCCTAAGGCAAAAGCGGCGGCCATGGTGCCGCCATCGACCATGCCGCCTGCGGCGATGATGGGTACGTCAACTTTAGACCGCACAAGCGGTAACAAGACCATTGAGGCAACTTCATTAGGGTTTTTGAAGCCGCCGCCTTCACCCCCCTCAACGATCAAGCCATCTACCCCAGCCGCCACGGCTTTTAGCGCGGCAGTGAGGGTTGGCACGACGTGGAAGACGGTCAATCCCGCACGCTTGAGTTGATCTGTATAACGCGTTGGACTGCCAGCGGAGGTCGTCACAAAAGTAACGCCTTGATCAATCACGAATTGGGCGATGTCGGGGTCTTTAACAAAGGCCTGCGCAATATTGACGCCAAACGGTTTCTGGGTCAGCAATTTCATTTTCTTAATTTCTGCTTTAACGGCGTCAAGTTCGCCTGAACTCGTCTCAATGATGCCAAGTCCGCCCGCGTTGGAGACGGCGGAGGCTAGGGCCGAGCGAGCTATCCAGCCCATGGGCGCTTGTACGATTGGGTACTCAACGCCCAGCATTTGGGTGACGCGGTTATCAAATTTCATACTGTCTCCAAAGCCGGTTGTTCGTAGATTTCATAGGTGTAGTTATGATTGCTTTCGAAATGCTGGCGGTGAGTTAGCTTAAAAGCAGGGGTTGGAAAATTTGGGAAAAAGACATTGCCAGCAACCTCAAGATCGATGGTCGTGAGATGTACGCGGCGCGCATTGGCGAGCGTTGCGGCATACAGCTCGCCACCCCCGATCACAAAAATGGGCCGCTCGGTTTGCTGAGCATCGTCTAAGGCCGCCTCGATGCTGTGAAAAACGCGACAACCAGGCTGCGTGTACTGCGCCTGTCGCGTCACGATCAGGGTTAATCGCCCCGGCAAGGGGCGACCAATCGATTCGAAGGTGCGGCGTCCCATGATCAGACACCCATTCATCGTAATTTTCTTGAAGAGGGCCTGTTCACCCTTTACCGTCCAAGGAATATCGGCATCGCGTCCAATAACCTGGTTGCGACTCCGGGCGGCGACGATTGCGTAGCTGGGCGTCACATTCGCTCCACGGTGTCGATGCCGAGTAGGTCCAGTCCGGTCTTGAGGGTGCGTGCCGTGATGTCACAAAGCCTCAAGCGGCTCATTTGCTGCGTCTCGGCCTCGGTTAAAATTGGGCAGTGCTCGTAAAAGCTCATGAACAGACCCGCAAGTTCGTAGAGATAATTGCACAAGACATTGGCTTGATAATCCTCTAGATAGTTTGCAATCGCTTCGTTGAACTGCAGGGTTTTTAATCCCAACGCCAGCTCTTGTGGTGCGGCCAGCAGAATGGAAGTCTCAGGATCCAAGCGCTCAATGCCGGCCCGCCGAAAAAGACTTCGAATTCGTGTATAGGCATATTGAAGGTAGGGGGCAGTATTGCCTTCAAAAGAAAGCATCGTGGCCCAATCAAACATGTAATCAGTGGTTCTGTTTTTTTGTAGCTCAGCATATTTGATCGCGCCGATACCGATCACCTTAGCAATGGCCTCGTGTTCGCTGGACGAGAGATCTTGGCTTCTTTGCTGCAATAGATCTCGCGCTCGATCGATGGCCTCGTTTAGGACATCTATTAACTTAACATCCGCGCCGTCGCGGGTCTTGAAGGGCGTGCCGTCGGCTTTCAGTACCAGACCAAAGGCTAGGTGTTTGGTTGTTAGGGTCTCCGGGATAAACGACGCGGCACGCGCGACCGCAATTACTTGCCGAAGATGCAACTGCTGAGACGCGCCGACCACGTACAACACTTCGTCAGCTTTGAGCTCGTGATGTCGATAACGCAGAGCCGCTAAATCAGTTGCGAGATACGGAAAGCCGCCATCAGACTTTTGGACCATCGCCGGTAAGGGACGATCGTTCTTGCCCTTAAATTCGTCAAGGAAAACGCAGAGCGCCCCTTCAGATTTTTCGAGCAGGCCTTTTTCTGTCAAGTCGGAAACCAAGGGCGCCAGGTCAGTGTTATAACGGCTCTCCGGCATGGCGTCTTGTTGGGTCAAGGTGATGTTTAGCTTGTCGTAAACTTTTTGACCATGGTCCATCGAAGTTTGAATGAAGACTTCCCAAAGTTTTTTCAATGCAGGGTCGCCAGACTGCAGTCTGACCACGTAGCCCCGTGCTTTCTGTGCGAAATCGGCATCGTTTTTAAACTTTTTACTGGCCCTTTGGTAAAATTTTTCAAGGTCAGCTAGTTCCGAGGTTTGGGCGGTCTCGTTGTTGGAAGAGTCATCCAGGTAGGCCAGCAAACTGCCGAACTGAGCCCCCCAGTCACCGACATGGTTTGCCCGTATCGCCGTTTGCCCTGTGTGTTCTAAGACGCGAACGACCGTGTCGCCGATCACGGTCGATCGGAGGTGCCCGATGTGCATCTCTTTCGCGAGGTTGGGTGAACTGTAATCGACCACGACCCGCCTTGGGGCTGTGTCGGCAGGCTTTTTCGCCGGGTCACTGCTTGAAATGAGTTGGGATAAAAAAGCGGGCGTCAGGGTGATGTTGATGAATCCTGGGCCTGCAATCTCAAAGGTGTACTGGTCCTGCGTCGGCAGGTGTGTGACGATAAGAGCCGCGAGCGCCCGAGGATTGGTTTGCATTCGCTTAGCGGCGCCCATGACGCCATTGGCCTGATAGTGGCCAAATTCTGGTCGCTGAGACTGCCGGATTACGGGGTTTGGGTCTTCAATGCCGGCGGCCAACATTGCTTGATGAAACGTTTGGGTAAGGAGGTGCTTGATATCCATGGTGCGCCTGAATTGAGGATCAAGTCATTATAGCATTAGCGCTAGAAAACCGTCTGGTTGGTCTTGTTCATGACTGAACAACCGGCTTTTGGGCACCGCTCATCCTTTTGTTTATTGGAATTGCAGATAAAATCGATTGCTGAATTGCGGTTTTCAACTGCGCAAGCGAAAAAGGCTTGGTTAAGGTCACCCAGGGCTTGTCTGAAAGAAACCGTCGATGCGGTTCGGTTTCGGTGAACGCTGAGAGGATTAAAACAGCCTGATGCGGATTGGTTTGGTAGAGTTGCTGCAGAAATCGGTGTCCTGACAGAACAGGCAACACGAGTTCCGAGAGGATCAGGTCGAGATACACCGATTGTTTAACGAAAAGGTCTAGTCCGGCTTGGCCGTCAGCTGCTGAGAATACCTTGAAGTTAAGCGATGTGAGCGTAAGGGTTAAAAATTCTCTGATTTGTTCATCCGCCTCGACCACCAGCGCGGTGCGCTGTTTAACCGGAAGACCCCTGCTCGCGGATGATAACCGCGTCCGGAAATCGATTTTTTCGGTCTTGGGCAGCCAAAGCTGAGCTCGCGTGCCACCTCCCGCTCCGGGACCAAGCTGTAAATTTCCGCCCTGCTGGGTGATCATCTGGCGAATGCTGCTGAGTCCAATCCCATGACCGCCTCTATGCCCCTTGGTGGTAAACCCTGGCGTAAATAGATGCGCTTGTAGTTCACTGGGAATGCCGGCGCCGTTGTCGATGAGCTCGATGAGGTGACCCACCTGAATGGAATTGGTTGCTGGGTCTGTCCAGGGCTTATCCGGCAGGACGCGCAACGTCAGTTGCCCATCGGAGGGCATCGCATCGCGGGCATTGATGACTAAATTGAGCAAAATATTTTTTAAAGTGGTTCGATTGATCGAGACGCCTAAGGGCGCTCGGGCAGGGCCCATATCAAGCGCGAATAGCATTTCGGGACCCAGCATAACCTTGATGGATGGCAATAGTTCTTGAATTAATGCGATGAGCTCGCTTTGTTGATTCAGCGGCTGAGCCGGGATGCTTGTTGGGAGTAGCGTTTTAGTGAGTGCGCCCGCGTCGTTGACGGCCGTTTGCAACTGTTGGAACGAGGCAGGCAATGGACGCTCTGAGATTTTGATTATTTGTTCTGACGCAAGCTGAATAAGGGTTAATAAATTACCCAAGTCATGGGCGATGCCACGTGTCATCTCACCAATTAATGCTGGCGTGCGCAGATCGTCTAGTTTCTCGTGCGCTTGGTCGATCGCGCGTTCGCGCGCGTGAACTGCGCTTTGGTTGTCAAAGGTGTAAATTTTGTGTGTGTTGATCTCACGGACAACACCGATTGCTGAGACCTGGATCGGCGTTTTCTCACCATCAATTGATAAAAACCAGGCCGGCACACAGGTCAGTCGATGAGTGCCTTGCTGATCTTGATAAAACATGCGGAGTTGATTGTCACTAAGGGCGCTTGGAACGAAGGAGGCAAGGTTTGCGCCTAAACAGTTGGGTTGTCGGATACCTGTTAAGTGCTGAAAAGCACGATTGTGCCACTCAATCACGCCGCCGGCATTGGTTAAGCAGGCGGCTTCATTGGAAAGCGTCTGAAGCACCTCGCTGAGCGCGATGGACGGTATCAACTTCGAGGGGTCTGAGTTTTCTGGGGCTTGGATTAACGCGGCCTGAACGCGATCCTGAGGTCCGCGTTGTAGTAAGAGGTGTTTTTCAGGTCCAAGTTTGGTCGCTAACGAGATTAACGTGATGAAGGCAGTGCCTTGGGATCGGGCTCGGATTCTCTGTAACGCGGCCTCGCAATCGGCTCGACTTGCATCCGTCAGCTGCGCCGTGAGTTGGGCAAAATAGGTGATGCCTTGGCTCGATCGGATCGGGTTAAGGGTCTCGGTGTGTATGGGGTGCAATTGATTATCAGTATCAATTTCGAATTGATCTGATTTGTTTGCGATAAGCAATTGCTCGAGACTGATTTGGGTTTGTTCGAGGGTTACGCGGAGTGCGCGTGCGGCCTGCGCGGAGTCGGCCACTTTCTTGCGGAGTATGGATTCAGCCCGGCGCTGGCGCTGCAGGGTAACGCGCAGGGCTGCGAGAGGCCTTGCGGTCAGACGCTTGAGCCAGCGATTGAAGCCGGCCTGAGGACTGCTCTTGACGATGCAATTGAGTTCGAAGCCATTCGATAGGAATCGGCTTTCAATGCTGAACCCGCTTAATGCGACGCCCTGAGCGAAGCCGATGAGTTCGGCAATGAGTAAGTCAGAAAATGCAGTATTGGGCGCGAGTTCTGAATCAGCCTCAACTCTGATGGCGAGGGCGCACTGGGTCCGATGATGGGTGGTTACTTGAATCGGCATGTCTTGGAATAAATGCCCTGCGTCGCCAATGAGGTCGATTAAAAGATCAAATGGGCTGGTCATTGAGCGGCCCAGAACAATCCAATGATTGTTTTCAGGTTGCTGCCAATATCGCGTTGCGGCGTCGCGGAATTCGGTTTCGGGTAGGATCTGTAGGCAATTTACGATCACGCGTTGAAAGTCTGCCCAAGGCAAGGTCGCAAGAGGGTCGTCTAAGGCCTCGTGATTGGCCAAGCCTCGAGTCAGAAGGTTTGGCGCAATGCGCTTTGCTCGACAGTAGTCCAGTAAGTAGCGAAGGCGATGAACGGGTGGTGCATCCAAGGAAAGTTCGATCATGTGAGTTTCGTTTTTATTATTATTTTGATATCACCCCAAAATAATACCTAAGGTTTACTCAACCGCAAGCGATGCGGTTTGGACGATCACGCGGCAGCGGCTGAGTACCTCGGGAAAGGAGCCTGTTACGATGGCTGAGGCATTGGCGCTTAGAGTGTAGTGGCCCCGTTTGACGCGTTCAAACCAGCCGTAGTGATTGTCTCTTAATATTTGACCTGCTCGGGTAGCGCAGCCTTTTGCCACGAGTTCCTTTGGCGAGGCAATCTCAAGGTTTTCTAAAAAGGCGACGATGAGCAAGGCATCCTCTCGATAAACCGTTAAGATTTTTTTCGAAGCGGTCCCGCCCAAGTTATCGGTTTCGCCCCGGCCAGAAAATTCTTTAGTGAGTGCGAGCGCTTTTCGGCGCGATCGGCGGTTCGGGATTTTGCTCGCTGGCAGCGCCTGCTCAATGCGATGACCAAGACTTGAGGTGTGAACTAACAATAATCCGATGCCCAAATTTTTTAACAGCTTTTGGAAAGCCTTTAAGGCTTTTCTGTTTTTGGTTGGCGCTGGCAACCCGATGTAAACCTCGTCCGTGAGCTGCAAACGATCGGTTGCCTGATACAGTAATTTTAAAGACGGTTTAAGTTTGAGCTCGACCACGACCAAGTCATCGCCTTTTTGCGCAACCAAATCGCAATGATTAACCTCTCCTCGGACCTCGAATCCCTGATCCTCGAACCAGGTTTTTAAGGGGCTGTATAGGTCAGTTTCAAGCATGACTGATTTGATCGAGCAGGGCGGTTTTCAAAACGTCGATGCCGCCATTGCTCATGATCACGATATGCGCGGTTTTACTCTCAAGTTCCAATTGCTGGCCAACCGTGCGAGCGAGCGTTAATGGGTCTTCAAACACCGCATGCCCCTGTGGCCCGACGGCTTTTTCAAGATCGAACGCCAAGCGTTCTGGTTTCAACCAAAAGACTCGATCAGCGTCGGCGCAAGCTGGCGCCAATTGATCGTGATGGATACCAAGGCGCATGGTGTGCGATCGGGGTTCAAGGATCGCGTAAATTGGCGCTTGCCCAATTTTTTGGCGGAGCCCCGCTAGCGTGCTCTTGATCGCGGTTGGGTGATGCGCAAAATCGTCATAAAGGACCGCCCGGGAGGATGTATGCACGATCTCCATGCGCCGTTTAACGCCGGTGAAATCGGCAAGATACTCGATACCTTGTTGCGGTGTAACGCCGACATGTCGAGCGGCCGCAAGCGCGGCCAGCGCATTCGACAGGTTGTGAACGCCAGAAAGGCGCCAATTCAGTGTGCCTAATCGTGCGCCCTCTAACGAAATTACTTGCGAGGGTTGATGCATCCAAAGCCCTTTTGGAGGGCTCGGGTCTTGGCCACTGATCACATCAAAGCGCAACTGCTCGGACCAGATGCCGCGTTCTAGCAGGTTCTCGATATTATTATCTTGGCCATTGCTAATAATCAGTCCGCTCGCGGGCACCCGTCTGATAAGTTGATGGAACTGGTCTTCAATGGCCTTCAGATCTGCAAAGATATCGGCGTGATCAAATTCGAGGTTGTTGAGAACCAGCGTTCTTGGATGGTAGTGCAGAAATTTTGATTGGCGGTCAAAGAATGACGTGTCGTATTCATCGGCCTCAATCACAAAGAATGGGCTTTCAGTCAGGCGTGCGGATCGCTCGAAATTAGTTGGGATGCCCCCGATAAGATAGCCCGGGTTTAGACCAGCACACTCTAGAATCCAGGTAACCATGCTGGCGGTGGTGGTTTTACCATGGGTCCCGGACACCGCAATTACCCACTTGTCTTTGAGAATAAAACGGCCTAAGAATTCGGCGCCTGAGCAAAATTCCGTGCCGTTTGACAGGAGTGCTTCAACAGCAGGATTCCCGCGGCCCAGACCCGCATTGCCTAAAACAACCAAATCGGCGGCGTCGGGAATGCTGTTGCGACTGTAGGGAGATTGCAATGCAATCCCCTCCTCACGCAATTGATCGCTCATTGGGGGATAAACCTCATCGTCGCTGCCGGTAATCGCGTGGCCTTGCGCTTTTGCTAGGAGTGCGATGCTGCCCATCAATGTGCCGCAAATTCCGAGGATATGAATGTGCATAGTTAGGCGCCTGGAAACAAAGAATAGCTGGACAGAACGCCGAGCAGTTCAATCATGAAGGCGATGAGTGCGCCTTGCAGGATGCTGATTTGTGCTGACTTCGATAATACGTAACCGCAAACGGTGAGCCACCAACCTAGCCAAACCCAAGTTAAGCTATCGGCCAGGGTTCTCAGAATACCAGGCTCAGCGGAGAGCAATGTAAGATTGATGGGCAATAAAATACAGGTGAGCAGGGCGCTGGTGCCCAAGAGATTGCCAATGACACTCGGTAGTCGTCTGGCAACACCTTTGAACCACATCAGCAAGAAAATGAAAGCGACTTGGATCGCCAGTCCAACCATAATCATGGCAAAGGTTGTGAGCAGGTTCCGGCTTGGATAGCTCAGCAAGCCGGCAAAGGTAATGATGCCAAGATAAACGCCGGTTACGACAAGAAGTACCGAGTGCTGATTCGGGAGTTCAGAGGGATGGCGTTTGAAGAGGCAAAGTTGCCAGAAATAATTAAAGATCGGCTGCAAGTTGGCTCAATCCATGATGAATCTGTGAAGGAGGAGTGTGCCAGTAAATCTAAAAAAATGATAATCCAGCGATGCCTTGCGTTACTGCTCTATCCGCCTATAGCCGGTGTCGATGGTCCAGACCGCTTTTAATTTTAGGGCGGCAATAAGCGTTGTGAGCGCAAGGATACAGCCGCTGGTCATGAGTCCCGTTTGAACACCGTAGTGCTCTGCAATGTAGCCGATGGGTAGTATGCCAACCGGCATTAAGCCATGTGACATAAGATCGATACTCATGATCCTGCCGCGCATCTTCTGATCGACCTGAAGCTGAACAAGGCTTCGGTTCATCGACATATTGATCGCAGATACGAAACCCATGCAACAAATGATGATGAACGCGGTGGTAAAGGTACTTGAGGCGCCGAAGCAAGCAACTGAGACGCCCCAGAGGACGTTGGTGAGGATGAGCCAATAACCCTTGTGCCTAAGCCCACTGAGCTTGGCCAAGAGCAGGGAACCAACAATTGCCCCAAGACCCATGCCGGTCATGAGCAAGCCTAGCGTGTCTGGACCAGCCAATAAAACGTCGGTATTAAAAGCGGGTAAAAGGGTGTTAATGCTGAGACCAAACAGGAAGGGCAAAATGGACAATAGGATTAAGCCGCCAACGATGGGTGACCGCACCACGTAACGCAGACCTTCAACGGTGTCTTGAAAGGGGCTGCTGCGAACGGCATGGGTTGGATTGCCAGCATGTTTGATGAGCAAAACTGAAGCGCCAGAAAAAAAATACAGTATCGAAATCACGACATAGACCCACCCAACGCCGTAAGTTGAGGTAGTGTCGCCATCGGCCAGTTGAGCAATCATGAATCCTGCCAGCGCAGGCCCCAAAATTCTTGAAAGATTCCAGGCCGCAGTGTTGAAGGCCATTGCATTGAAGATGCGCTGCTCGCCGACGATTTCAGGAATCAAAGCCGTGCGAGCTGGAATTGAGAGGGCCATGATCGTGCCGTTCAGAAAGCCAATTGCGACAAAATGCCAAAAAGTGACCTCGCCTGAGAAAATAATGATGGTTAAGTAAAGCGTCGCAAGCCCGTTGATGACGGGGGACCAGCCAATCAGGGGCTTTTTTCGAACGCGGTCTGCAAGCACGCCGCCCACGAGCGCAAAGATTACTTGGGGCAACATAAAGGCCAACGTGACCCAGGTTAATTGAATGGCGGATGACGTCATTTCGTAGACAAGCCAGCCTTGAGCAACCTGCTGCATGTTCATTGCAAAGGCTGAGCCCAGCATCCCCAGCCAAAGGTAGAGGTAGTCGCGCACCCCAAGTGCGGCAAATAGACGTTTGTCAGGCTCGGTTTGCGAAAGGGTGGTTGCGTCGTTCAAGGGTTGGCGTTCTGCTCATTCATCACTTTCTCTGTCCGAGGTGTGTCTGTGGCTTGGGCAGACGACAGGGCGCCGTAAGCCCCAGGCCCGTCCCAGAGCAATAGATGCGCTTGAAGTCTGAGGGATCTCGCGGGTTAATCCGGTAATCCAAGTACGCGTTTTCCGATGATGTTCATTTGAACCTCATTGGTCCCGCCGTAAATGGTGACGGCGCGTGAGTTGAGCCAGCCGCGCGTCGTCTCGATTTCCTTGGCGTCAAAACCTTCGCCTTCCCAGCCCAGGCCTTGCACGCCCATAAGCTCTGATTTCAAGGCAGCGCCATCGCGCGCAAGCGTTGATCCAACCAGTTTAAAGATCGAGGTGGTGGCGCCCGGGGTTTGACCGCTTTGATTCTCTTGAACGACCCGCGAGGTGGTGAGCTGGAAAGCCCGTTCGGTCATGGTGTGTTTGAGTATTTTTTCGCGGTATTCGGAATCGCCAATTTTACCGTCATGATCACCAACATAGCGTTTCGCAATATCCACAAGTGGGTTGGTTTTAACCACTTTTTTCTTATTCGCTGCCCCGGACAGGCCGCCGATCCCCGATCGCTCAAACTGCAGCAGTCGCTTGCCGATGGTCCAGCCCTTATTCAGTTCGCCGACGAGATCAGCGCGATGCGCCGTGGCATTATCAAGAAAGGTTTCACAGAACGGCGACGAGCCAGAGATTAATCCAATCGGCTTTACTGTAACGCCGGCCTGATGCATATCCAACAGAACGAAGCTGATACCTTCGTGCTTTGCAGCACTCGGGTCTGTCCGAACCAGCGCGAACATCCAGTCTGCATATTGAGCGCCTGAGGTCCAAACCTTCTGACCATTAATAATAAATTGATCGCCCTCGATCACGGCTCGTGCCTGCAGTGCGGCTAAGTCCGAGCCAGCGCCGGGTTCGCTGTAACCCTGGCACCAGCGAATAGTGCCATCGGTGATGCTGGGCAGGTGTCTGAGTTTTTGGTCTTCGGTCCCATATTCTAAAAGTGTGGGGCCGATCATGGTGAGCCCCATGCCGCTGGAGGCGGAGGTCGCTTTGATGCGACCCATTTCTTGTGACAATACGATGGCTTCTTCGCGGCTGAGGCCACCACCGCCATAGGCGGTCGGCCACATCGGGGCTATCCAGCCTTTACCCGCCATCCGCTCGCGCCAGAGTTCGGCGGCCTCGGTGCTATAGATGAGGTGCGCATCTTCCCAATGGAATGATAGGTTCCGCATCGCCTGTGGGCAATTTTCTTCCAGCCATGCTCTGGTTTCGGTTCGGAAAGTGGTCAGGTCCGTCATGGTGGGGTTCCTTCTTCTAAGGCGGCAGATGAGAATGATGATTCTCCTCCGTCGCGTTAAATTGTCCAGTGATTCTGGGCATTATAGACCAGTGCTATAATCTTATATTCGTTGGGACGCTTTATTGAATTGGAAGACACGTTTCGTGGTCGGTTAACGTATTACCACAGATTGCTGGTTTGGAGACTGTCAGCAGGTGGAAGCTCGAAAAGAGTTTGGTGATCGTGGGGCAGCACGGTAGGGAAGCGCTAGGAGAACAGGATGTCAGTGCTCAAAAGACTTAATAGTGTACAAATTTGGTTGTTGTTGGTTTGCGTCAGCATCATCCTCATGGTTGGCGTCGGCGGCGCTACCCGGCTGACGCACAGCGGGTTGTCGATGGTCGATTGGAAACCGATTACGGGCATTTTGCCGCCCTTAAATGAGCAGGCTTGGGAGGCGGAGTTCGCGCAATATAAGCAATACCCGGAATATCAAAAATTAAATAAAGGAATGAGTCTTGATGCGTTTAAGGCTATTTTTTATTGGGAGTACGGACATCGTGTTTTAGGGCGAGCCATCGGTCTGATTTTTGTGGTGCCGTTTTTATATTTTTGGTTTGTTGGGCGGATTCAGCGCCCCGAAAGGTCGCGTTTTTTGATCGCCTTGGCTCTGGGCGGTTCTCAAGGGCTGCTCGGATGGTTCATGGTGAAAAGTGGGCTGGTCGATCGGCCAAGCGTCAGTCATTTTCGGCTGGCAGCACACTTGTGTTTAGCGCTGTTTATTCTCGCGTACGTTTTCGATTTAGTGTTGTCCACATCGAACCAGCAGCGAGCCGCAGTGCCCAGCGGATTGCGACGAATCGTGCAGATTTTCACGGTGCTCTTGGTGGCACAATTAATTTATGGCGGGTTCACCGCAGGACTCAAAGCTGGCTTAGGCTTTAACACTTACCCTAAGATGGGGGATGCGTGGATTGCTGAGGCGGCGCTGACGCTGACGCCTTTTTGGCTGAATTGGTTTGAAAACGGGGCGATGATCCAGTTTATACATCGCTGGCTAGGTCTTGCGGTGCTGGTGGCCGCTGCCGTCACATTGGGGACGGCCCTGAGCCAAGGCACAGGACATCCCGTGCGCCGGGCTGCCGGTCTGTGTGTGGGGCTCGTTTTTGTTCAATTTCTATTGGGTGTCACGACGTTGATTACCGTTGTGCCTTTATCTTGGGCCTTGATGCACCAAGTTTTCGCCTGTTTTGTGGTGTTAGGGTTGACCTACCTTAACTACCTTGTGCGACCCCGAGTCGCGGATTGAAATCGCGACCCTGAGATTATGGAGCTGAAGAACTGATGCGCGTTTGCCTCGCTCAAATCAACACGACGCCGGGCGATTTTGCCGGCAACCTCGATCGAATCGAGGCAGGTATTCGAGCGGCTCAATCAGGGGGATGCGACGTTGTTGTCTTTCCTGAGCTCGCTATTCCGGGTTACCTGAGCCAGGATTTGATGTATCACATGCAGTACCTTCAGGAGAATCAGCGGGTTTTGGCGGATGTGGTGCGATTGTCTGCGCAATCAGCGTTCGAAAATTTGTGTATCGTGGTGGGTTATATTGAGCGCAACGAGGGTCCGGGCAAGCCCTTTTACAATGCGGCGGCGGTCATTCAGGCTGGACGCCAAATCTTCAACCACCGTAAAAACTTGTTACCGTTTTATGATGTTTTCGACGAACAACGGTACTTTGAAGCGGGAACGGCGTTAACAATATTGCCTTTAAAAGGGCAGACCGTCGGTATTGCGATTTGCGAGGACCTCTGGAATGACAAGGGGGAAGATGGTTATCCGTCGCGGAACAACCCCTTAGCCCAGTATCGAGCAGCGGGCGTTGACGTCTTATTGTCTCTGAACAGTTCACCTTTCGTACACGACAAGCTTGCCCAAAGGCACGCGGCCATTGCTGAAAACCTAGGCGATATGACCCTCGTCTATGTCAATCAATGGGGTGGGCAAG
The DNA here is from genome assembly GCA_018647445.1 of Gammaproteobacteria bacterium. GTDB lineage: Bacteria > Pseudomonadota > Gammaproteobacteria > Pseudomonadales > Azotimanducaceae > UBA9926. The sequence continues at coordinate 17,421 of JABGTE010000032.1, read as the reverse complement.
ATGAGTTGGTTTTCGACGGGCAGAGCTTTGTCGTCCAGGGACAATCGATTCTCTATCAGTCTCAAGAAGTCAGCATCGATGAGTTTGCGGTCGTAGACTGTACGTCGACTAAGCCCCCCCTGGCGCTGCCTCAGTCGCCGGACAAGAGACAGACGACTCAGGTCGATCTGTATGACTTGTTGGTTTTAAGTGTTCGAGACTATGTGCAGAAGTCTGGTTTTGAGCAGTTGGTCTTGGCCAGTAGTGGTGGTATTGATAGCGCTTTAGTTGCGCAAATTGCTTGCGACGCGGTAGGGCCCAAACAGGTTCATGCAATACGAATGCCGTCGGTTTGGAGCTCCTCTGGGGCAGGTCAAGATGCCATCGCATTGCATGCCGAATTGGGATGCTGGGATTACGAAGTGCCGATCGCTCACCTTGAGTTGGTTGCCAGCCTCAATCAACAGTTTAGTATCCAAGCGGATCCGGAAAACCTCGTGACGCAAGTATTTGCAGCGGACCGTTACAGCACCGTTGCGGATCAGAATATCCAGGCCAGACTCCGCGACCTGTATGTGATGCATTTTTCCAACGCGTTTGGTGCAATGCCTCTGTCTACAGGCAATAAGACAGAATCAGCTTGCGGTTATTACACGCACTTCGATATGAGTTTCAGTTTTGCTCCCATCAAAGATCTGTATAAGTGGCAAGTATTCGCATTGGCGACAGCGGGCGGGCGGATTCCAGCTGAGATTATTGTGAAACCGCCGAGCGCAGAACTTGCGCCGGATCAAACTGATGAGGCGAGTTTGCTGCCTTATGCCATATTGGATCCGTTAGTGCAGGCGTATATCGAGGACTATGTTAATGAGTTCGATGCCTTTAAGGCCTGGGTTGAGCAGGCCGCCGGCGATGGTCGGCGGGTCTCTATGGATTTGACTCGATTGCGTGATTGGCTGAAGGAGAGTGGATCATCGTCGCGTTATCAGTCGTTAATAAAATTGATTGCCGGCATGGAATATAAGCGCCGTCAAACCTGCCCAGGGCCCAAGGTGTCCAAGGTTGCCTTCGGTATGGGGCGGCGGATACCGATTGTTAAGAAGTTCAATTAGGTTGGGCGTCGCCGCCGGGCGCTTTCGAGCCCCAGCGGTCTTCCCGGTTCTTGGCTGGCGATTTACGGCCGATTAAAGCAGTCCGGCACGTTACAGCAACGCTGATGCGCCTCGTTGGTGCACTGAGTCGATGTGCACTGAGTCGATGTGCACTGAGTCGATGTGCACTATGCGAAAGGTGTGCCTAAGCCGGTTTTAAAACCCCATTGGGTGACGCCGCCTCATCAATGTTCCACCGCAATGCGGCGAGGCAGTTGATCGGTTTTCCTCGGAATCTCAATGGTGACCAAGCCGAGTTTAATTGAGGCCCGGATCGCATCAGGGTCGGCATCCTCCGTTAGATCGAAGACCTTCTCAAAGTGCAGCTCGCCGAGGCCTTTATGAAGCAATTGGCTTGTCGGGTCTGAAGCAGCCGTCTTGGATTGACCGGAAATCGTGAGTCGTCGCCGTTCAATACTTATATTAAGCATCTCTGGCGAAACACCGGGCATGGCCAGCTTGATTTCCGTTTGGGTTGGGGTTTGCCGCAGATCATAGTTTGGCGCGCGCTTGTTGCTGGCCGGGTTGTCATCTTTTTTTAGCGGTTGGTTGCTGCGGGCTTGATGCCCGCCCAAGTCGAGCCATTCGGCAAGGTTCGGGTTCATTTGGCGCGTGCTCAGGGTTCGAAATTGATAGGTCATGGGTAGGCTCCTGGTGGTTGTCTAAAAATGCTGCTGAGGGTTAGATAAGATGTCGGCGGTTGAATTCAAGGGCTGAGCTTTAAAAAACTAAAATTTAACCGACAGCGTTTTCGGTATAATTAAAAAAATTATTGGTGTGGGAGAGCAGTGTGTCCAAGGCGAACATCTTTTATGCGCAGTCAGGTGGGGTTACCTCGGTCATCAACGCGTCCGCTTGCGGGGTAATTGAAGCGGCGCGGCAATCCCGAGCGGTCGGTCGCGTGCTGGTGGGTCGAAACGGTATTCTGGGTGCCCTCAATGAAGAGTTGATTGATACGGCGTTAGAGTCCAAGCGCGACATCGCGATGCTTCGCCACACCCCAAGCGGCGCCTTCGGCTCTTGCCGATATAAGCTGAAATCGGTTGCTGCCAATCGATTGGAATACGAGCGTCTCCTAGCGGTCTTCAGAGCCCATGATATTGGATATTTTTTTTACAATGGCGGAGGGGATTCGCAAGATACGGCGAACAAAGTGGCGCAGTTTAGCCAGGACGTCGGCTATCCAGTGCAATGCATCGGCATTCCCAAAACGGTCGATAACGACTTACCCTTCACCGACACCTGTCCAGGGTTTGGTTCGGTGGCCAAGTATGTGGCGGTCGCAACCGAAGAAGCGGGTCTGGATGTGGCGTCAATGGCGGCCTCCTCAACCAAAGTGTTTGTGTTAGAAGTGATGGGTCGTCACGCGGGCTGGATCGCCGCCGCTGCCGCGCTTGCGGCAAAATCGAAAGGCGATCCGCCTCACATCATCATACTGCCGGAGGTTGCTTTTGACCCCGTGCGTTTTCTTCAAAAAGTGGCAACAACCGTTGCCAAGAAAGGCTACTGCGTGATTGTCGCATCCGAAGGCGCCCAATTCGAAGATGGGCGATTTTTGGCAGAGTCCGGCGGAGTTGATGCCTTTGGTCACGCCCAGTTAGGGGGCGTTGCACCCACTTTGGTGGAGATGATTAAGGCGAAGCTGGGTTATAAGTGTCACTGGGCGGTCTCAGATTACCTTCAGCGCGCGGCGCGTCATATTGCTTCAGCCGTTGATGTGGCCCAAGCCTATGCTGTTGGTGAAGCAGCCGTGAATCTCGCGGTTGCGGGCGAGAGTGGTGTGATGGTGACTATTGAGCGCCAAGCGGGCATCCGTTATCGCTGGCGCGTTGGTAAGGTTGCGCTGTCGAAGGTTGCAAATGTTGAACGCAAGATGCCGAAGTCGTTTATCACGCGAGATGGCTACGGTATTACGACCGCCGGGCTTAACTATTTGAGGCCGTTGATCCAAGGCGAAGATTATCCACCTTATAAGGATGGGTTGCCCCAGTACGTTCGGCTTAAGAATCAATTAGTACCGAAAAAATTACCGAAGTTTAAGATGTCTTAGCGCTGGCTCTGAAGGGTTGGGCTTCGCCCATCGGCAATGGAATTTCCAAGGCATTAAGGGTCATAGCAACGGTTGTGTAGTAACCACATAAGCTGATCAGCTCGATTAACCCGGGGCGACCAAGTCCTGCTACTGCACGTTGGTAAAGCTCAGTGCTCAAACGCTGATCATGCTGGAGGGCGCCGGCAATCTCCCAAGTGATTTGATCGAGCGGATCACCCAGGTGTGGCGGCTGACGGTGTTTGATTGCCGTAATGATTGAATCGGTTAAGCCCGCGTTTCGGGCCATGGGTTCATGGGCCCACCATTCAAACGCTGCTTGCCAATGCGCTGCTGTGACCAAGATAGCGAGCTCGATTTGACGGCGATTGAGGCTGCTCTGAAACCGGTGGAAGTAGCCGAGGTTGGAAAGGATCTCACCTAACACGGGTGATTCAATCCAAGGATCAAATGGTCCACCAAGACGTTGCGCCGGATCAAGCTTTCGAGAGGTTGCGATTTGATGGTGAAGCTGTTGTTGTTCCGGCGTGAGCTGCTCAAAGTCTAACGACGTGTAGCGGTTGTCCATTGTGCACATCCTTTATTGGTCTCTTTTAAAAATGGATTCTAAAATCTAGGCAAAAAAAAGCGGGCCTTGGCCCGCTTTTTTTAACGTTCATTTGCCCTTACAACAAGGGAGCAATTACCAAGCTAACAATGGCCATGACATTGATCAAGATATTCATGGCAGGCCCAGAGGTATCCTTGAAGGGATCGCCAACTGTATCGCCAACAACGGCTGCCGCGTGAACGTCGGAGCCTTTGCCGCCGAGGTTGCCTTTCTCAATGTACTTTTTGGCATTGTCCCAAGCGCCGCCAGCATTGGCCATCATGAGCGCCATCAAGACGCACCCGAGTAATGCCCCGGCCAGCATGCCACCAAGAGACTCAGCACCCAAGGCAAAACCAACGACCGGTGGCGCAGCAACGGCGATGATGCCGGGCAGAATCATTTTCTTAAGCGCCGCATTGGTTGCAATTTGAATACACTTTTCGTGATCGGCTTCTGCTTCGCCTTCCATCAGACCTTTGATTTCCCGGAATTGGCGACGAATTTCTTCGATCATCTCCATTGCGGCATCGCCAACTGCCGTCATCGTGATAGAGGCAATGAGGAATGGCAGGGTGCCGCCGATGAAGATACCAACCAATACTTTTGGATTCGACAAGAGCAATGCAAACTCTGGTTGATGGACTTTCATGGTTTCAACAAAGGCTGCAATAATGGCAAGAGCTGCTAATGCCGCTGCGCCAATTGCAAAGCCTTTCCCAATGGCCGCTGTGGTGTTGCCCACTTCGTCTAAGCCGTCGGTGATTTCTCGGACTTCATCGCCCAAACCGCCCATCTCAGCAATGCCGCCCGCGTTGTCCGCGACTGGGCCGTAGGCGTCGAGGGCCATTGTCATGCCGACGGTTGCGAGCATGCCAACAGCGGCAATACCCACGCCGTACAGGCCAGCGACTTCGGTTGAAACGTAAATGATGGCTGCAATCGACAGAATAGGAATCACGACGGACTCCATACCAACTGCCAATCCTGTAATCATGACGGTTGCGGTGCCGGTTTTGCCGGATTCTGCGATCCGAACAACAGGTCCTTGCGCAGTGTAGTATTCCGTCACAAGGCCAATGATCATGCCACCGATTGTGCCAGCGATCATGGCATACCAAACATTGGTGCTGATCCCAAGTGCTTCAGCTAGGTAGTACGTGCTAGCAATCAGGATGACCGCAGAAGCTTGGTGACCCATGCGGAGCGCCTTTTCAGGGGCGGAGTTTGATCGAGCACGAACGATTAAAATGCCGATAATCGAACAAATCAATCCGAATGAACTCAGCACCAATGGGAAAGACATCAAGGCCGCTTGGGCATCGCTCATTGAAAGCCCTTGAGTCAGGATTTGTGCTTCTGGACTGCTCATGACTAAGGTTGATGCAATAGCAATGGTCGCAATCATTGAGCCGCAATAAGATTCGAAAATATCTGAGCCCATGCCAGCAACATCGCCGACATTGTCGCCAACATTATCTGCGATGACGCCCGGGTTTCTGGGGTCGTCTTCTGGGATACCTGCTTCAAGCTTACCGACCAAGTCAGCGCCAACGTCTGCGCTCTTGGTAAATATACCGCCACCGACTCGGCTGAATAAGGCGACAACCGAGCCCCCCATGCCGAAACCGTGGATGGCATGGGCGGTTTCTGGATCGCCACCAAACAGCCAGTATAGTGAGCCTAGGCCCATTAAGCCGAGGGACGCAACACATAAACCCATAATCGAGCCGCCATAGAAAGCGACAGTCAAAGCGCCGGCTTGGCCTTGGGACTGAGCTGCCGCCGTGGTCCTAACGTTCGCTTTGGTTGCGGCAAACATGCCAAGGTAACCTGCAAGGGCTGATGAAGCAGCACCTGCTGTGAAGGACAGCGCGGTGTTACCGCCTAGGAAATACCAAAGGGCTAAGCCAACGGGTGCCGCGAATAAAAACAACAGCCGATACTCTGTATGCATAAAGACCATTGCACCTTTGTGAATGGCATCGGCAATCTTTTTAATTTTTTCTCCGCCTTCATCTTGTTTGGTCATAATGACGTAGATGATAAAGGCAACAACGAGGCCTAGAGCGCCAAATAATGGCGGCAATTGATGGTCAAAAGTCATAAGCGATCTCAACAGGTTGTGATGGGTTGCCTAGCCGCTAAAGTCAGGCGCGCTTATGGTACAAAATTGTGGCGCGTGAGGGAACCGCTGTCTGACGCAATAATGGGGTCAATGCTGGCCAATTCTGGGAAGAAAGGCATAAGTGCGAGTTATGGCAGAGCCAAATCGGGTTTGGCAGATGGCTTTATGGACGCTAGCCTTGCTCTAGCAACTGCCTTAAGTCATTCATGGCAGCGTTCGCGCGCGAGATATGGGAGGCCATGACTAAAGAATGATTGGCCAGAACACCAAGGCCGCTGCCATTGAGAATCATCGGACTCCACAACGGGTCCTGGGTGGGTTCGAGTTCCCGAATAATTTGTCGGAGACTCACTCGGGCATTTTTCTTCTCGAGGACGAGGCCAAAGTCGTGCTCGATCGCCCGGAGAATCACAAGAATTGCCCAGGTCGATCCGCGCGCCTCATAAAAGATGTCATCGAGTTCAAGCCAGGGCGTCTTGAGTTCTTGTTCTCCGGCAGTGGTCGTGGATTGCTGCGCGGCGCTGTCGCCGGCTAAGGCCGTATCGAGCTGACGTTTGCCAACGCTTGCACTTAAGCGTTGAGAAAGGCTTCCCAGGCGGGTTTCGGCCTCGCCAAGCCAAAGGCTCAGGTTGTCGGCCCGCGCATAAAATTGAGCTTGTTGCTCGCCAGGGTCTCCTAACCGCAGCAGGTAGCGGTCTAATGCGACGAGTCCTTTTTGATACTCATCCTCTGTTGCGGGCAAGAACCAAGAATTGTTATCGAAATAAAATTGGTTTTCTGCAATAACGAGATCTGGATCTTCCCGAGACTGGGACTGGCTCCGGCTCAGAGTGTTGCGAAGCGCACGCGCGAGGTCCCGGACTTGTACCAAAACGCCAAACTCCCAATTGGGGACGTTGTCTAAGAAGACGCCCGGGGGAAGCAGATCGTTTGATAGATAACCGCCGGGTTTGTGCAGCAAAATACCACCGAGCTGTTGCAGCGCTTGAACGGTTGCCGTGCCAGTCGGGGCAGATTGATTGATCTTTCCAGCCTCCTGGATGGTCATTTTGGGCTCTTGGCTCCAATAAAAGCCGAGCCCAAGAGATATTAAGGCAACGATTGCGATGCCCGCCAGGACGACTTTTAGGCCACTAAGGATCCATGCATTGGCAGCGCCGGTTTCAAGCTGCTCGAGGCCTTCATCAATGGTCTTTTTAAATGGGTTTTTCATGATGTTCGACTAAACTCGATGGTGACTTTATAAAGGCTCTACGGGCGGAATTGTACTGGGGTTGCTCGGAAAATGCATTTCGATCCGGCTGGGCGTGTCGATTTTTAGGGTGCCGCGCAATCGACTGCGGGTGTTGGCGTTGAGCTGCTGATAGAGCCATCTGCCTTCTGCATCATCGTGACTATAAATAGCAACTTTGGCATTGCGTGCTTCGATCGTCTGGGCTAGGTCCCGAAGGTAGGCACTTACTTGTGTTTGGTCCGCTAATGACTGTACCGGCGCGTTTCGAGCTAAAAGGAGCCAAGGTGGTAAAATTTCGGTGAGGCGACCTTCTTCTCGTTTCCGGCGCAGTCGATCAGCCATTGCGGCAATGTCTGAGGATTTGGGGTTTACCCGTGCCGCGCGCTCCAAAAATCGGTTGGCCTCGGCGTAGTTAGCGGCTTCGATTGCACGCAGCGCCCACTCCAAGTATTGGTTAATGATGTTGCTAAGGCCGGCTTTCGCGGCTTGGTGGTCTGGATCTTTGATCAGTATTAAATTGAAGTAAGTGAGCGCACTCGTGGCGGCAGGCTGGGTTAAACGTTGTCGTTTTAGGGCATGATCGGCGAGATCGAGTAAGCCCTGATGGGGATCCCGGTAATAAGCGCTAGGCTGCTGGCTTTTTTCGGCTGCGCTTTGACCGATGGCGGAATCGAACGCAGGTGGGTCCGTTACCGGCGCCGTTAGGCTATTGCACCCTGCCAAGATAAGGACCAAGCTGCTGCTCCGGGCTACTTTGAGAAAGCCCGAGATAGCGCGGCGGCCGACTGGGATTTGGACCTTGTAAGGCGTTAGAATCATGTCCCTAGTCTACGATGGGATTGAGAAAAAGGAAGAGATGGGCATGAACCGGTATTCTCTATTTACAATTGGGCTTTTGGCGTGGTGTTTAGGTCAAGCACCGATGCCTGCGATCGCGGCCACCTTTGATTTCTTTCAATCGAGCGCTTCGCAAAATGATCTGGCCAATAGCATCTTACCGGTTGATACAGCCTTTGAATTTCTTGGTTTTGTTCAGGGTGAGCGTTTGCAGTTGTTATGGCGTGTTGAGCCAGGACACTACTTATATCGAAGCCGGTTGAAGGTTGCAGGGCCCAGCGGTGAGCTCGTTGCGGTTCAGTTCCCCGAGGCCGAGCCCTATCACGACGAATATTTCGGCGAAGTGTTGATCTACCGCGAAGACTTGGCGCTTGATGTTCCTATCGGACCCGATCTGACAAAGGCCGAGGCGGGTTCCAAGCCGTTCCTCATTGAGTATCAAGGTTGCGCAGAAGCGGGTTACTGCTATCCGCCGCAAAAACGATGGGTAGAGCTGGATTGAACCGCAAAAATGCTTGTGTTTTGACCGATACGCCGCGCCTTGGTTTTGGGTGCGTCATGAGGCGAAAAGTTTGAGCCGATTATGTATGTTTTGACATGCGTTTGGCGCCGCCTACTTTAAAGTGCCTGCAGATGAGCGATACGAGTCCTGTCACTCGAAAGGACTTGAAGCGGACTCGATGGACCGACTTGATCCTGGCGGGTCCTGCCAAGCCACCATGTTAATTACCCTCAGTTCAATTTAAGATTGTGGCAAGCGCCCAAAGCGAGCAACAGATGAAACAGCAGATTTTGGTTATGAATGGTCCCAACTTGAATTTGTTGGGTACCCGCGAGCCTGAGGTGTATGGTTCGGAGAGCTTGAAGGATATTGAAAACAGCTTACTTGCCCAGTGTGATCCCGATAAGGTTGAACTGAGCTTCTTTCAATCCAATGCAGAGCATGCGCTGATTGATTGTTTGCATGCAGCCAAAGATTCCGTTGATTGGGTGATTATCAATCCCGGGGCGCTGACGCACACGAGCATCGCGCTTCGAGATGCCTTTCTAGCCGTGAACCGACCTTTTATTGAAGTCCATTTATCAAATGTATTTAGTCGCGAAACGTTTCGGCACCATTCTTATTTGTCGGACATCGCCCGCGGTGTGATCACGGGTTTGGGTTCCAAAGGTTACGGTTTTGCATTGTCCTATGTGATTGCGCAGGGGGCTTGATCGGGCTGGCATGGCAGCGCTTGCGTGTCGATTTGCAGGCAGGCTCCCTGCGGGACAGTATCAGGATATTAAAGGGAGGCCGAGCGTTCTAGCGACGCGGTGTTGGTCAGGATTGGGCCGGTGGTTACAGTCGTCCGCCTTTCTGAGGGCTCGGCGCGGCTCGGGCGAATCTTAAAAGGCTGGCAGGCAACTGATAAAGGGTTGGGTGAGCGGGATGCGTGCCCAGGGTGGGTTAAAGTGCCCCCACCGAAAGATTAAAGAATTGAAATCATGGCTGGGTTTTCCGGTCTGCTTCTGGGAGTGTTTGTGTACTGGCATAAAGTAACCATTTCGGCCGCAGAGTCTGACGCGGATCAGATCGAAGAACATCTCTGGGAATCCGGCGCCTTGTCTGTGACCTTGACGGATCCGCTCGACGCGCCGATTTATGAGCCAGGGCCCGGAGAAACCCCGCTTTGGGCCGCGGTTGATATTTGTGGTCTCTATGAGCAAGACCAAGATATCACCGCCATTGTTGCCAGGTTTGAGTCAGAAGGCCTCAATGTCAGCCAAGTCGAGACCATGGCAGAGCGGGTTTGGGAGCGGGAATGGTTGACCCAGTTTGAGCCGATGCCATTTGGGCCGCGATTGTGGATTGTCCCCACGGAATACGAGGTGCCAAGCGCGGCCGAGGTTGCTTTACGACTGGACCCGGGCCTAGCGTTTGGCACGGGCACCCATGCGACCACGGCTTTAATTCTAGAATGGCTCGATCGACAAACCTGGCAGCAGCAATCGGTTTTGGATTATGGGGCGGGATCGGGTGTTCTAGGCATTGCGGCCTTGTTGCTTGGTGCGAGTTCCTGCCGCGCGGTGGATACTGATCCTCAATCCATTACCGCGACGAATGAAAATGCCGTTCTTAACAAGGTTGATCAGCACATCGTGGCCACCTTGCCAGAGGCGTTTGAGCCCGCGCAGTATGATGTGGTTTTAGCCAATATCTTAGCGGCACCCTTAGTGACCCTTGCGCAAAATTTAATGGATTGCTTGGCCAAGGACGGGATGCTGGTTTTATCGGGCATTATGAGCAGCCAGCAGGTCATGGTTGAACAAGCCTATGAAGGGCGGGTTCGGTTCGTGGACCAATTCGAGCGCGATGGCTGGGTTTGTTTGGTGGCTAAGCTATGTTAGTCGCCCAATGCCCAAAGTGTGGAACGGCTTTCAAGGTCTCATTGAGCGAGCTTGGGGTTGCTAGTGGTCAGCTTCAATGTGGGCAGTGTCAGGCGCTGTTTCATGCAGAGGACCCGATCAAGATCTCTGATGAGGTTGAGGCGTTTACACCACAGAAGTTTGAGCCAGACGCTTTTGCTGGCGCCGGCTCTCGCGAGTCAGGTGTGTCTCAGGCCAACGATGTCGGCCTAGAGCCCCTTGATTTGGACCTCGATGCGATTGCGCAGGATGAGGTTACGTTAAGCCAAACCTCAGCAGAGCCGCCAGCTTCTGTTAACGCACCGTATGACGGGGTTGTTGCGGCAGATGCAGAAAGCGAGGGCTTGGCGCCCGCAAAACTTGAGCCTGATCATGGCGATGCCGAAAAGCCTGAATCTGGACATTCTGTGACGTTAACGTCAATTGGCGATCAGTTAAAAGCCTGGGCTTTACCGGTTTTGTTAGGTGGCGTGCTGGTTTTTCAATTGATCTGGGTCGGAACGGATCGCGCGCTCAGTCACTCTGGTCTGTATGGCCTAATGGCTGGGGGTTGCCTAATTTTTGGCTGTCATGTGCCGCCCTTTCAGGATGTAACCCGCCTGGCATTAGATGATGTGAGCATGACCGCCTGGTCAGGCGGACGGGCGCAGGTATCGGCCAGGCTGCTCAATAAGGCCAGTCGCGCGCAAGGGCTCCCAGTACTTAGGTTTGTTCTGCAAGACAATTCAGGGCGAGACCTAGGGCAAAAATTGCTCACCCCGGGTGTTGATTACCAACTGCAAGAAGCGGCCTTGATTCACCTCGAGCCGGATGCACCGCAAATGCTGGCTTTTGAGGTGCTTGCTCAAAAACCCTACACCAACGCAGCATCTTATCGTCTTGAGTTGGTGAACCCACTTTAATCTGTTGTTATTATGTCGGCCTTTTGCCGGAGAAGCTCACCATGCTCGAAATTGGAGGCATTCAACACGCTAGTCGAGTCATTGTCGCGCCAATGGCAGGTGTGACGGATCGCCCGTTTCGGGACCTGTGTCGTGAGTTTGGGGCATTTTGGCTGGTCGGTGAGATGCTGACCAGCGATCAAAAGCTTTGGAAGAGTCGAAAATCCCAAACCCGTCAAGTTAGCCTGGATGAGACGGGGCCACGCTGGGTCCAGATTGCAGGATCTGATCCCGAGGTGATGGCCGCAGCTGCGAAAGCGAATGAAGCCGCAGGCGCGGATATCTTGGATATTAATATGGGATGCCCGGCCAAGAAGGTGTGCAACAAAGCGGCCGGGTCAGCGCTGCTTCGGGATGAAGCGTTGGTTGGAGCAATTTTAAAGGCAATTTGCGCAGCGGTTGCGATTCCCGTGACGTTGAAAATTCGGCTGGGGTGGTCGCGAGAAGAGCAAAATGCAGAAACCATTGCGCAAATTGCGGAATCCGCTGGTATTCAAGCTCTGACAGTCCACGGCAGAACACGGGCGTGTCGATTTCAGGGTGACGTCGACTACGCGGCGATCGCACGAGTTAAAGCGAAAGTCAGCATCCCAGTGATCGCTAATGGTGATATCACCAATGCGCAGCAGGCATCCTTGGTGTTGCAGAACACGGGTGTGGATGCCGTGATGTTGGGGCGCGCAGTTCAAGGCAGGCCGTGGTTGCCCGCAGATATTGATCGATTTTTGGCAACAGGGTTACCGCCGGTAGAGCGACCCTTTGAAACCAAGTGCCAGGCCTTAGCGCGACATGTCGGTGCATTGCATCATCACTATGGCCCTGAAAAAGGTCTTCGAATCGCGCGAAAACATGTGGGTTGGTTTCTGCAGGCCAATACCCGCGACAGCGAGCCGTTTCGCCAAGCCTTCAATCGCATTCAATGCGATGCTGAGCAGCTTGCCTTTCTGGGCCACTTCAGGGACCTCGACGCGATCGGTGCGGCGGCGTGAGTCAAGATGCGGCGGACAGTCTTCAAGGCCCGTTAGGCCGGGTGAGTATCAAGTCTGCTGTGGAAGACACGATTAAAGATTATTTGCGATTGCTTGAGGATGAGCCCATTGATGATTTGTATGCACAAGTCCTAGCTCAGGTTGAACCGTCGTTGCTTCGACAAGTTATGATGCATGTTGGGGATAACCAATCGAAGGCTGCAAGATTGTTAGGCTTGAGCCGAGGGACCCTGCGGACCAAGCTCAGTAAATATGGCCTTTCGTAACGCTGGGCGGTATCCAGCTTGCCATCTTGACGAGCGTGGGCCGCATTTTAAGCAATCATTTTTCTAAACATAGATAAAACACAGTTTAATAAAAGGTGCGATATGGACACAGTCTCCTTAAAAAGTGCATTGATCAGTGTTTCCGATAAGACGGGTCTGGAAGATCTGCTTGCCGCGCTCGCTGCTCGGGGTGTTGCCCTGATTTCGACCGGCGGGACCCATGCCTTCATTCGAGCAGCCGGCTATGAGGTAACTGATATTTCCGATTACACGGGTTCGCCGGAAATGATGCAAGGTCGGGTCAAGACCCTGCATCCGAAGGTGCATGGGGGCCTGTTAGGTCGTTCGGGGATCGATAACACGGTTATGGCGGAGCAGGCTATTGCGGAGATCGATCTGCTGGTTGTTAACTTATACCCGTTTGAAGCGGTGACTGAGGCGCCAGATTGTTCGTTGGAAACCGCGATTGAAAATATCGATATCGGTGGCCCCGCAATGATTCGGTCAGGCGCGAAGAATTTCGATCGGGTGACCGTTCTCACAAGCCCGCTAGCCTATGAAAGCCTTATTCAAGCACTGGATGACAACGCCGGCGCCGTGCCGCGGCAGTATCGGTATGATTGTGCGCGCAAAGCCTTTGCCCGCATCGCGCACTATGATGCCGTGATTTCAAATTATCTCTCCGCCCGAGAGGCAGAGTCAGATCAATATCATCCGAGTTTGTTTCCGTCAGTCTTGACTCAGCAGTGGGCCAAAGTTCAAGACATGCGGTATGGCGAAAATCCCCATCAGCAGGCGGCATATTATCGGGAGGATCCTGTGCAGATAGGTAGCCTGTCGGGTGCGGTTCAAATCCAAGGGAAGGATCTGTCGTTTAATAATCTAGCGGACGCGGATGCTGCCTTAGAATGTGTGCGAGCTTTCTCATCGCCGACCTGCGTCATTGTGAAACACGCGAACCCGTGCGGTGTGGCCTCGGGTCAGGATTTTTTTGAAGCCTACGATAAGGCCTTCGCGACCGATCCAACTTCTGCGTTTGGCGGCATCATCGCGATCAATGGGAGTGTTGATGAGCGATTGGCTCAAAATATTATCGATCGGCAGTTTGTTGAAGTGCTCGTCGCTGATGCGGTAACACCTGCCGCCGCTGCGATTTTGGCGACTAAAAAGAATGTCCGGGTGTTAACTGTCGGCGGCGCGAACGCAGGTCAAGTTGGGTTTGACTTAAAACGGGTCTCCGGTGGGCTCTTAGTCCAGACGCGAGATACCTTGCTCTATGAGCCTGAACATCTGCAATGCGTCTCTCAACGACAACCCACGGAGCAAGAGCAGATTGATCTGTTGTTTGCCTGGAAGGTCGCAAAAAACGTGAAGTCCAACGCCATTGTCTATGCAAAGCACGAGCAAACTATTGGGGTGGGTGCGGGGCAAATGAGTCGCGTATACAGTGCCAAAATTGCAGGCATCAAAGCCGCAGATGAAAATCTGGTGGTGCCGGGGTCTGTCATGGCCTCGGATGCTTTCTTCCCGTTTCGAGATGGGATCGATGCTGCCGCAGCGGCCGGGATTACCGCGGTGATTCAGCCGGGGGGGTCCGTTCGGGATGAAGAAGTGATTCAGGCGGCAGATGATGCAGGTATGGCGATGCTGTTCACGGGCGTACGGCATTTTAAGCACTAAACCAGCGCTGGTCGCAGGGTTGACCGGGATGAAGAGGGTCAAAAATCGTGAAAATATTAGTGGTGGGTTCGGGCGGGCGAGAGCACGCCTTGGCATGGAAGTTTGCACAGTCTGAAAATGTCAGTATTGTTTATGTTGCACCCGGTAATGGCGGTACAGCGACCGCCGCAAAGCTTGAAAATGTTGACATTGATCCGATGGATTTTGATGCCCTGTGCGCTTTTGCCAAAGCGCGTGAAATCGAATTGACGGTTGTGGGGCCGGAAGGACCATTGGTTGCGGGAATTCAGGCAGCGTTCGCCCGTTTTGGGCTTGCTTGTCTTGCGCCCTCAGCGGATGCGGCCCAACTGGAAGGCTCGAAAACCTTTTCGAAAGAATTTTTAGCGCGGCATAACATCCCAACTGCGCGGTATGAGAGCTTTACCGACCCCGTCGCTGCGAAGGCCTTTGCGAAAGGATTAGGGTTGCCTGTTGTGATCAAAGCGGATGGTCTCGCGGCGGGGAAAGGGGTGGTGGTGGCCCAAAGTCTTGAGGCTGCGGAGGCCGCGATCGATGACATGTTGTTGGGGAATGCCTTTGGTCGCGCGGGTGCTCGCGTCGTGGTTGAAGCCTTTCTCTTGGGCGAAGAAGCTAGCTTTATCGTTTTAGCGGATGGATCGGATTTCCACGCGTTCGCAACCTCGCAAGACCACAAAGCCATTTTTAATGGCGATGAAGGCCCCAATACCGGTGGCATGGGCGCTTATTCGCCTGCACCGGTGGTAACCCAGGCCGTTAGCGAGCGCATTTGTGAACAAATTATTGTGCCGACTTTACGGGGTCTTTTGAGTGAGGGCATTCATTACACCGGCTTTCTGTATGCGGGCTTAATGATCGATGCTGCCGGGGCACCCAGTGTGATTGAATTTAATTGTCGGTTTGGTGATCCAGAGACCCAGCCGATCATGATGCGTCTCGAAAGCGATTTGGCTGAGGTGTGTCTGGCGGCCGTCGAGCACCGATTGGCGGAAGCAACGCTTGCGTTCTCGCCCAAAGCATCGCTAGCGGTCGTGCTCGCAAGTGGCGGTTACCCGGGTGATTATGACATCGGGGCGCCCATTATTGGATTGAGTGAGGTTCAAGATGCGGTTGTTTTTCATGCGGGAACCCAGCTGCTTGATGGGGTGTTAACGACGAGTGGCGGCCGGGTTTTAACGGTTGCGGCAACCGGTGACTCTGTTCGGCAGGCGCAGCAGTTAGTCTATCAGGCCTTGAAGGTGATTCAGTTTGAGGGCCAATATCATCGGGACGATATTGGCTATCGTGCGATCCAACGAGAAGCCCGCTAGGTCGTCGAAAGGCCGCCATCAATTGGTATCACCTGCCCGGTAATGTATTGATTGTCGATGAGGAAGGTCACGATAGAGTCGAGGCAATCAGAGCCCCCGATACGATGCAGCGGGGTGCGTGCGATGAGGTCGGTGAGCAGACCTGCATCCTCATAACCTGCAGGTTCAAGTAGGGCGCCGGGTGCGATACCGTTGACTCGAATCCGGGGCGCAAGCTCCATGGCCAAGCTTTTCGTCAGCATCATTAGCCCAGCTTTGCTGGCGGTGTAGGCACTATGTCCCGCAAGGGGTTTCTCGCCAAAGACATCACAAATATTAATAATGCTTGAATAGGGCGCCATGATTGGCGCAAGACCTTGGCAAATCATGAACGGTGCTTTGAGGTTGACGCTAAAGATGTCGTCCCATTGCTGAGGCGACGTGCTGCCAAAAGGCGTGCTCGGAAAAACGGCGGCGTTGTTAACAATTAGGTCCAATTGGTCATATGCGGCCGTGACGTCTTTAATGAGTCGTGCAACATCTGATTGTTGAGCAAGATCCGCTTGGAAGAGGCGGACTGAGTTCGGACGCACCTGATTTAGGGTGTGGGCGATGGCGTCGGCCGCTGTTTTTGATTGGCTAAACCCTAGTGCAAGCTGCCAACCAGATTGGTGCAGGTGCTCCGCAATGCCGCGTCCGAGTCGTTTCGCGGCGCCGGTGATCAGGGCAACTTTAGAGCCGGTCACAGGTCGCCTCAATTCGGCGTAATTGCTCTGCTCGGATCATTGCTTTGATCTCCTGGCCGGTCAGGCCACCCGCAGTCTCCGGCAGGGTCACTTTGGCGGTTTCCTGAACAAGGCGCTGCCAATTCTCGAGAATTCGAGCCTGCTCTGCCGAATCGATCACCAGCGACTGACAACTAATGTGGACCGATTGCGCAAAACGCACTGGCTTTCGACGGGCGTCACCGCGCTCTAGGATCTCCAAAATGGCATCGGCCCTCAGCGTCGTTACTTGGCAGAACGCTGCAGCCCAAGTTCGCGTCATGCCGGCAAGTTCCAGCCAGTGTTTGGGTATTGCTAATTGTTTGTTGAGGGCCTGTAGGTCCAAGTCAGGGTTTTCAAGGACCAGTTGGCTGAGCCGTGATGCTGCCGACGTATCCGTTGCTGGCCCATCGAGGTTTTTCGTTTCGGCTAATTGAACGCCTTGGAAAATTCGCGTCAAGGCGTTGACCGAGGCAAGGACCGCAAAAAAATCGGAGGGATGCGGCGCGTTAAGCGCTTTTTCGAGCTCTTTGAACACGCGTTCTCGTGAGAGTGTGTCTAGATCTCCTCGGGCTACCATCTCACGACACAACCGTATTGTCTGGTCATCAACCGTGAATCCAAGCCCCTTCAATCGGGCCTGAAATTGGGCTAGGCGTAGGATCCGTAAAGGGTCTTCAGTGAAGGCGTCAGAGACGTGCCGCAACCGACGGTTGGCAAGATCTTTTTGGCCACCGTAGGGATCAATCAAGGTGCCATCAGGGGCTCTTGCAATCGCGTTGATCGTAAGATCGCGCCGGCTGAGATCTTCCTCAAGGGTAATGCCAGGATCAGTATCAAACCGAAACCCTTGGTGACCGGGTGCCTGCTTGTACTCCCGACGCGCTAATGCATATTCCTCTTGGGTTTCGGGGTGCAGAAATACCGGGAAGTCCTTGCCCACTTGTCTAAAGCCCCGTTCCAGCATTGAATCAGGGGTTTCGCCGACGACGACCCAATCGCGTTCGAGAATTGGCAGGCCGAGTAAGGCGTCGCGGACGGCCCCGCCGACTAAAAAGGTGTTCATCGTTGCCTCATGTTCAATTTAGCGACCCTCATTC
>JABGTE010000142.1 GCA_018647445.1 Gammaproteobacteria bacterium | reverse complement strand
GTAGGCCATCGCCTTGGCCAACACTCGACAATGTAATTGATTTGCCCTGGTACAGCACAGTCGCACTACCTTCGGGGTGTATTGGTTTAGCGTCGAATGGGTTTCGAAGCTCCGGATAGGCCATAAAGGCTTCTGCCATGGGTTCCTCCTATTAGGTTTCACGCGTGAATCGCACGCGCGCTTCCTCGATACTACGTGATCCAAATCTGGCTGTCTTCCGCTTTTCTGCAAGAACGCAAGATATAGGACCGGCGCCCTGTTGCACCTGCAAAAACAGCTTCAGCGGAGGCCTAAGCACGCTTTGAGGTGAGTTACCCCGCCTCGCCTATGACAAGTTTCTTGCGCAGCATTGCATCGCTAATAATCTCTGGAGACCGATCTGATCAGTCGCCGCCAGACGCTCCACAGCACGCTCGAACACTAAGACCGTCAGATTTGCTCAAAGCGTTCAAGCCAAATCTCGAAGCACCGCGACCGGTGACTGATCAAGTACCCGCCGCGTCGCCAGCATCCCAATCACGCTAATCAAACCAGCGCCCAAGATCGGCCCGAGCGCCCATAACCAAGGCGTGGGCGAGTAATCCAAATCGAAGATTTCACGTTCCAGGCCATAGACCGTGAGTTCAGCGCCAAGGGCCGCCAGCAACCCAGCAAAGGCGCCAAGGACGGCGAATTCCATAGCCAGGCTAGTTCTAACCAATTGGTTTGACGCCCCGAGGGTTCGAAGGATTACGAATTGCTTCATGCGTTCATCCAAACTGGCTTGAATACTCGCCAGCAGCACCATCGCCCCTGACATCAAAATCAGAACCAACATAAACTCAACCGCCAAAGTAACCTGCGCCACAATCGTTCTGATCTGTTCGATCAAAGCATCCACTTCGAGCACGGTCATCGTTGGAAACGCTCGAAGCAGTGGGCTCAACAAGGACTTTTGATCTGGATCCAGAAAAAAGCTCGTCATAAATGTTGAGGGGAAATCGATCAGCATTTGAGGTGAAAAAATTAAATAGAAGTTGGGTTGTAAATTGTCCCAAGCGACCGAGCGAACACTCGTGACCTCAGCCGCCAGGGCCCGGCCTTCGATCTCAAAGACCAACATATCTCCCAGCATCAAACCATTACTTTTTGCAAACTCAGACTCAACAGATACTTCCGAGACGAGGGACGACGGCGAAAACCAGGCGCCGGAAAGAATTTTGTTGTCCTTAGGCAGGGTCGCGGTCGCCGTCAAGTTCCGTGTCGAACTCAACCGCGGGGCACCGCGCTCGCCGCCACCGGCTCGTTTAAGTTCTGCAACCGGAACCCCATTCAATTCTGTAATGCGCCCACGAATCATAGGATACTCTGGCGTCACCGTGACCTTGGCTTCATCCAAGAAGGTTCGGATCTCGCCGCGCTCCTCAGGCAGTATGTTCATGGCAAAGTGATACGGCGCATCGGCTGGAATTTGATTACGCCATTCAGACAAGAGCGAGGTGCGCACCAAAAACAAGGTGAGCAATAACATGAGGGCAAGACCGAACGCTAAGATTTGCAACGCGCTTTCTAATTGCCGTCTTTGCAGGCCCGCCACCGCTAGGCGCCAAGCACTGCCAGCCTGCAAGCCCACCTGCCGTCCCGATCGCACGAGGAGCAGGGCCAAAAGCCCAAGGACCGCCACCGCAACCAAACCACCGATAAAGAGCAATATCGTCAACCTTAAGTCTTGGCTATACCACCACATGAGACCAAACGTACCCAGACCGCCGAAACCATAAGCCAAGAGCGAAGAGGGACTCGCCGTGTCTAAATCTCGGCGGATGACTCGAACCGGATCCGCGTTTCTCAAAGTTAATAATGGCGGCAGGGCAAAGGACAATAGACACACCATCCCGGTTGTTAACCCAAGTAGAACCGGCTTCATTGTCGGTGCAGGCAAGGCAACCGGCAACAACGGCCGCAAAACTTCCGCGACGCCCGCTTGCACCAGAAGGCCAAGGCCAGCCCCAATCAATGTTGCCGCCAGGCCCAAACCGATAAAGATTACCAAGTAGATTTGATCGATTCGGGCCGGCGTGGCGCCGAGGGTTTTAAGAATCGCAACATGGTCAAAGTGCCGGTACGCATAGCGGTTGGCGGCTAAGGCAATCGCGACTCCCGCCAGGATGACCCCGAGCAAACCGCCGAGCAGTAAAAAGCGTTCCGCTTTCGACAAGGCCTCGCCAATTTCTTCGGCCCCTTCTTTAACACCATACAGGCGCGTATCCTCTGGCAGATCGGGACGAACACTTGCCTCCCAGGCCTTTAAATTACCTTCCTCACCCGAAAACAAATACCGATAGGTCACTCGACTACCCGGCTGGATGATCTCGGTTCGATCAACGTCGCTCAGATGCATAATGACTCTGGGCGCCACTGTATCGAAACCGCCCCCGCGGTCTGGCTCCTTCAGCAACACATCAGTGATCGGCAAGGTCAACGCGCCTACATCCACAGATGACCCAGGACGAGTGTCGAGTGACGGGAACAGACGAGACTCCATCCAGACCGCCCCGGGTTGCGGACCCTTTTGGGCAGGCCGACCCGTGCCGAAAGGCTCATCGGCCACAATTAATTTACCTCTCAGCGGATAGCCGTCGTCCACTGCTTTCACCGCGGCCAGCTGAGCCCGCTCATCAGAGAACACCATCGATAAAAAAGAAACCGTTGCAGACCGCTGCAACCCATATTCATCTGCACGTGCCAAAAGCGCGGGCTCAATCGGGCGGCTGGCGGAGATGACCCGGTCCGCTGCTATAAAGGATGCGGATTCCGTCAGGAGCGCTTGCTGAAGTCGGTCGACAAACAAGGTAATGGTGGTCACGGTGCCAACCGCTATAATTAACGCGGCGAGCAACAGCGTTAACTCGCCTCCGCGCCAATCTCGAACCAGTAGTTTTAAAGCCAGTTTCATGAATCGATTACCTACGCAATAGCCGCACTGGCATCTACTGCTTCTGAGACCAAGTGGCCCGCGTCGATCAAAATAGAGCGCTCACAGCGGGCGGCCAATCGTGCATCGTGAGTGACCAAAACCAGTGTGGTGCCAAAATCAGCGTTCAATTCGAACAAAAGATCGATAATTTTTGCGCCCGTCTTGGCATCGAGGTTACCGGTGGGCTCATCCGCAAACAGAATCTTAGGATTGGACGCGAAAGCACGAGCGATCGCCACTCGTTGCTGCTCTCCGCCCGAGAGTTGTCGGGGGTAATGCTGAAGCCGATGGCCGAGTCCCACCCGGTCCAGCAATTTTTTTGCATTGTGCTCGGCCTGGGGGTCACCTCGAAGCTCGCCCGGCAACATGACGTTTTCAAGCGCAGATAGGCTACTCAGTAACTGGAACGTTTGAAACACGAACCCAACCATCTCGCCGCGAAGCTTGGCGCGTTGCGCCTCGCTCATCACGGTAATATCTTGGTCCCCGCCCAAAACAATCTTACCGTCGCTTGGGGAATCAAGCCCCGCCAACAGACTGAGCAAGGTTGTTTTGCCCGACCCGGAGGCGCCGACAATGGCCACTGATTCACCCTGGTTGATTTCCAACGTGATCCCTTCCAAAATCACCAGCCTACCCTCACTGGTCTCTACAACTTTGCTAACGTTGTTTGTCTTAATCATACGTTCCGTATCCGTACTTCAGTCATCATTGGCGATGCTTCATGATCGCATGCGAGGGCAACAAATACTGCTCTTGATACTGCTCGTCTCGACACCTTATACGCATGGCGCTGATAACCGATCGATCCTAGTTTATGGTGACAGTGTGAGCGCGGGCTACGGCATGACCCAACCCGAGAGCTGGCCTGCCTTACTGGCCGCGGATCTCGCCCTAACCCAGCCATCGGTTTCTTTTACGAATGCCAGTGTGAGTGGCGAGACGACCACGGGGGGATTAAACCGCCTCGAAAAGGCACTTGAAATTCATACCCCCGGTCTCGTTATCTTGGAACTTGGCGGCAACGACGGTTTGCGCGGCTATCCCATATCGAAGATTCAAGCCAACCTTGGAAAAATGATTGCCCTGTGTCAAAAGCAAGGCATCGATATTCTTCTGATCGGCATGGTCTTACCACCCAACTATGGTCGCCGATATACCGATGCCTTTGCCGGTATTTATAAGACCCTAGCTGCAGAATTTAACCTTGCGGGCTTTCAACCGCATTTACTCAGTGGCATTGGCACCGATCCTAAGCTCCTCCAACGCGATGGCATCCATCCCACGGTTGCGGCACAGCCGCTCATCAAGGAACAAGTCAAACCTTTGATCCTCGACTGGTTAAAATCCCTGTAGATAACAATTGCTGAAAGCAAGCGGCGCATTAAATAAGCAGCGCTTTGCGGGCCCGCCAGTCCGGCATAAATTCGGCAAGGTACGCATAAAATGCAGGGGTATGGTCAAAGTGCCTTAAGTGACAAAGCTCGTGCAAAATGACGTAATCAATCGCTTTAATATCCTGCGTGATAAGCCACAAATTGAGCGTAATCACCCCAGACTGACTACAACTGCCCCATTTAGCTTTCATTTTTCTTACTTTCAGACTGGACGCCGTTTGTAAGCCGAAGCAATCAACCAAGGCTGACAATCGTTGATTAAAGATCAAGATTGCGTGCGAGCGATACCAATCCTCGAGCCGGTTTTGAATTTGCGCCGGGTCATCCGGCGCGGCTCGAACATGCAGCGCCGCATTATGAACTTGAGCTTTACACGACAGACTCTGATGCAGCTTCAAGTAATACCGCTGTCCTAGAAAATAGTGCTCCGCATCCTCGGCGTATTGAGGTCTCGGACGTCCATCGCGCTGTTTCATGCGTGCGATTGTGCGCAAGATCCAATCTTGGTGCGCAAGGATAAACCCCTCCGCAGTCCGCTGAGAACACCGCATGGGAATTCGACATTGGACCTCACCGTCCGTCTCAACAACCAGCGCCAAACGTTTGCGCTTTCGACGAAACACCAACACTTCAACCAAGCCTGCGTCACCCGAGATCCAAACGGACGGGTTAGTTGCGGCCACCAAAGGGCTCACTTGACCGGATCAACCGTGCGCCCCCCGCCCAAACAATTGGGCGACAACGGAGCGGCTTCCCCTTTTTGCGTCCATTCACTCTGGGAGTAAGTGTGCATGGATAAGGCATGAATTTGACCGTTCAACTGCGTGGCCAAGGCCCGGTTTACCCGCTGATGCCGTTGAATGAGTCGTTGATCGACAAAACTTTCTGAGACTACCACCACTTTAAAATGACTCTCCGAGCCAGGCGCCACATTGTGCTGATGACTTTCGTTGGTGACGACCAAATAGCTCGGGTCAAAGATCGCCGTTAGCGCATCATAAATTGATTGCTGAATCATGCCGGCCATCGATCAACCCTTCTCTTTGAGTTCCATGACGCCGTCCCAATCCTGCGGCGGCGGTGTCAGCACAAACTCCTCACATCGCGCGAGATGAGTTAGCGACGGTCCGTCATCAGGAATCAGATCAACGCAAGCTTGGAAGGCCGCTTTGGCATCCAAAAAATTTCGATCTCGAATCAACTGCAATCCGCCGTGATAGCGATGCACGACATCCGCAAGCACCCCAGCGGTTTGATTCTTCCTATTTAATAATTGGTAGACCCTAATCGGCTCGGCTTTGCCGACCACTCGAATGATATCGAGCTCACGGACATCAACATCGTCAGCGCACTGCAAATAAGTTGACTCCGAGATCATCAAATCAGATCGAAACGCTTTATTGGCACCTTCAAGTCGGGCGGCAAGGTTTACCGCATCGCCCATAATCGTATAATTTATCCGTTGGCTGGAGCCCATGTTCCCGACAACCATTCGTCCCGTGTTCACTCCCATTCGAACCGCGACCTTTGGCAATCCTTTTGCCATCCAATGATCCCGTAGATCGCCCAGCGCGTGATTCATATCAATGCTGGCAAAACAGGCTTGACGGGCGTGGGCAGGCTGGTCAATCGGCGCGCCCCAGAAGGCAATGATCGCATCTCCCTCAAACTTGTCGATCGTGCCATCCGACCCGATGATCACATCACACATTGACGTCAAATATTCATTAAGCAAACCCACCAACTGCGTTGGCGTCATGCCTTCTGAAAAGGTCGAAAACCCCGCAATATCCGAAAAATAGGCGGTCATTTCTCGCTCTTCACCACCAAGGGTTAGTTTGTCTGGGTCTTTTACCAGATCCGCCACGACCGTCGGCGACAAATACTGCCCAAAGGCGTCTTTGATATAGGCTTTTTGGCCCATCTCGTTCAGATAAAAGCGTCCGTTCACCAGAATCACTGACAACACTACAGCAATAATATTAGGCACCATGGAAACAATCAGACCCTGAATGGCGTAGGCCCAAAAACAGAATCCGATAAATGCGACCGCGCCAAGCAAGCTAATGCCATTACGAATCAAGGGCGCCGTAATGAAAGAGCTGCCCAGGATCACGATCAAGAGTAACGCCGCAACGATCGCTTCTATGGTCAGCGACGCCGCGCGCAACGGGCCGCCCTTTATAAGGGTTCCGATTTCACTTGCAATGATATTCACCCCAAAAATATTACCCGCCGGTGTCTCGAATTGGTCATGGGCCACTTCGGCGACTTCACCGATCAATACAATTTTGCCATTTACAAGAAACGAAAGGTCTTCTAACTCTTCCTCATCGACAAATAGAATGTCCCCTGCGGCGATGCCTTCTTCCTCATGCCGTGCTCGATTACCCGCTGAATCTAAGGTACGTGGCAGACGAGGGTAATCCAAATAGAGATCATTCTGATGATCTAGCTGCGCCACCATTTCATCACCAATATAAAGTTGATGATCTTGGATTGACGGTGCTTCACCGATATGCATCGACAGGGCTTTTACCGCAAAGGGCCAGCCATTGTCTCGTTCAGCCACTTCTGGATGGATTCGAAGCCGAACCATGGTTTCGGCCAGGTCGCTGTTCGAAGAAATATTGGAGTAACCGCTTTCCGCTACAGACGCAAATTTGGGGATCGCAAAATTTGTCTTTTGATAACCGGCATCGCCTGAAATCTCCGCTTGGGAAACCAGCAAAACATTCCCCGCTGCCTCGATAGCTTGAATAAGGGTCGGGTCCTCGTTATAGGCGCTGTTGAAATCAAGCAACATATCCACCCCGATAACCGATGCACCCATCGCGCTCAAACGCGTGATTATCGTCGCCAGATCGACCCGGCGAAGGGGATACACCTCATATTCATCGTAAAAGTCTTCATCGGTATAGACCGTGATGACTTCCGGGCTCGGGGCGGTCAATTTTGGATCGCCATACTCAGATCGAAGCAGATGGCGATAAGAGATGGTTTCATCCTCAACAATCGTTAAGGCTTCCTGATACTCTGCAAACAAAGCCAGACCAAACAAGAGAACAACCAAAGGCAGATCGAATCTGCCTTTTAAGAACGATAAAACGTTCAAGGTTCTGACGCAGCGCTAGCTTGCTGCTTCCAAAACTTATTCCGAGATAAAGTCATTATATTTCTGCGCCTCTGCCGTTTTTTCCGTCATCAACCGAAGCGCCTGAAGATTGGCGATAAATAAAGGCTTCATCTCGATATCATCTGGATAGGTCTCGAAATACGCTCGGTAAGCATCCATCGCCGGCACCAACAGGCCGTGCTGTTCGAGTACGTCTGCCTGAGCAAAAAAATCGTCTCCTGCTGCCATGAGCGAAGCCTTTATGGTGGCCTCTTCAGCCGCTGCAAGTACTTTCAACTTGCCAGGTCGCCGCGGGGTGTAGACGACTTCGTCTCCAGCTTTAACATCCAATCGCAGATCATATTCACCAGCTGCTGGCAACGGGAGCTGAAAACGAATGTGCTCGCCGGTTGCACTGCTTGGCACGTCAAACGCTTGCTCACCTAAAACAACCACAAACGTATTGTCGGGACAGGCTTTTTCCCACACCAAGTCAGCGTAACCTTCTGACACGGTGATTTTTCGTGCTAAACGAACCTTTACTTCACATTCTGGCTCACCCGGCTTCTTCACAGCACGACGCACCGTGGTGTAGCGCTGGGCCGAGGCAAATTTATTGGCTAGACCATCCATCAGACCCGCATCACTGCTAAACGGATCCGAAACCTCACCCGCTGAAACGTCCAACCCGGCATCACCCACCATCGCCGTCACGTTCGCACTTAAACTTTGCGCCAACCCAGATTCTTGGTTGATGAAGTTACCCGAACCATCCGCGCCGGTTCTAACGTGGTACCCCGAGAACAAATATTTGGCACGTGTCACCGGACGCCACTTTTCACCATCGCGACTGTATTCTACCGTCCCGTTTGGATCCATTAATTTTCCCACAGGGCTCCGCGGCGTTTCGGCGTTAGCGGTTGCTATGAAGCCAAACGTCATCAGCGCCATTAGCACCATCTTTTTCACATCAGGGCGCCTTACTACTACGTTAAGTTGCTTAATCATTAGAAATATCTCCCATCATTGTACGGATGATCTGAGCCCCGCATGCTCGGACTCAAAGATTCAATTGCAGACCCATTCAACGCCTTTTGTCGCTTAAAGCGTCATTCGCTTAAAGCTTCATTGCCTTCTAACGTCTTTTAGCACCTATTAGTGTCTTTAATAATTGGCATATGGACAGAATGCCTTGGCAAACCCGTTCTCGGCTTAGGGTCCACGCTGCCAACCCATTAAAGGCTGTGGAAGATCATTCACAACCTCGACACTGTTGGAATTCTAGGCCTTTCTTCAATTTATTCAACACAATCTCTTGCGTGGGGCACAATCGATGCGATGCATAGATCGCAGAGGTTAAGCGCTTTGCAGCGCGGTGACGTGATACATCGCGGACGATTTGGACGTCGGGCCTGTGCACGAATAGGTTCGCCAACTGTCTTGAGTTAGCAGGAAGCCAAAGTAAACCCAGCAGTCGTTTGTCAAATCAACCGCTTCGAGCGGCTCATCAATCTGACTGACTGAACTCTGACCTTTAATCCGCTTTTAGGGGCGCCGCTTAGCAGCTGCTTAAACACTCTGCTGCCTACCGATGAGTCATATTCAATTCTGTCCCGGATCGCCCCTGACGTCTCAAAGCCGCCAATCACAACGGCGGTTCTCAGTATTTCAAGAAACCCATGCCAAACGCGCCTACGTACGATAAGATATCCGCTCACTGACGACCCTGATTCTGAATGCCCATGTTGATGCTCCTATCCCCAGCTAAGACCCTCGATTTTGAAACGCCAGCGCCGACCACCGAGACCTCCAAACCTGTTTTGCTTCGGGAGGCATCGACTCTCGCCAAACTGATGAAAACAAAATCCGAGCAGGACCTCGCCGGCATGATGAAAATCAGCCCGAAGCTTGCGGCACTTAACCATGAACGCTTTCAAACTTGGACGCCGGCCAGGGGAGCGTTAAAGCAATCATTATTTGCGTTTCGGGGAGATGTTTACCAAGGGTTACAAGCGGATGCTTTTTCCAAGCAAGATATTCGTTTCGCGCAAAAGCATCTGAGGATGTTGTCAGGCCTGTACGGCCTCCTCAAACCCCTAGACCTCATAAAGCCCTATCGATTAGAGATGGGCACTCGGCTTAGCAATCAACGCGGCGCCGATCTATACGATTTTTGGCAAGTGTCGCTGGCAAAAAAACTCCTTGAGGACCTTGATAGTCAACCTAAACCCGTATTGATCAATCTCGCGTCGAATGAGTACTTCAAAGCCGTTGATGTATCGGCCCTCGGTCACGTTCAAATCATTAACCCCGTTTTCAAAGATACGAGTAACGGGCGCCTTAAAATCATCAGTTTCTTCGCAAAGCGTGCGCGAGGCGCCATGGCAAACTTCGTCATCAAGCAGCGCATTAAGCAACCTGAACAACTTAAAACTTTTGATACTGATGGTTACCAGTATCAACCCGAACTTAGCACTGAAACTGATTGGGTCTTCGCGCGTTGAGCCAACCAACGACGGGATATCTCGGCATCGTCGTCAACCCCATGTCTGGCCGAGATGTTAGACGGGTAGCCGCACGGGCCAGCACCAGTGCCCACCACGAAAAGCAACAGCAGGTCACGCGCTTAGTGCTTGCCGCACTCGAAAATGGTGTTGAACGTATATTTTTGGCCCAAGAGCCCTTTCGGATCAACGAGCGCGCGGTTGAAAACCTGCCCCAAAGGGACCAGGTGGAAATCCTTTCGTTTGCGCTAACTCACACAGGGCGCGACACCGAGACCATGATCGATCTCATGTGGGCAGCCGGTTGTCGAACCTTTATCGTGCTGGGCGGCGATGGCACCAATCGAATTGTTTCTCGGCGATACCCTGACTGCGCGCTCATGCCACTTTCAACGGGCACGAATAATGTTTTCCCGATGATGATTGAAGCTTCTCTTGCCGGCGCAGCCGCGGGTCTCATCGCATCAGGACAGCTAGCCAAACAAGCCATCACAAATCGATGTAAACGGATCCACATACGCGCCGTAGAGAACCAAACTGACATTCATGACATCGCGCTCATTGATGCAGTTGTCTTGCACAACGACAGCTTAGGCTCTCTTCTGCCATTCCAAGGCGACCGGCTTGGCACGCTCCTGCTAACCCGCGCAGAGCCGGCCTCTGTGGGGTTGTCACCCATCGGCGGCTACGTAAGACCCAGCGGGCATCTGGATGACTTTGGGGTTTTGGTGCGATGCGGAACCCCGGCGGACTGTCGTGTTAGAGTGCCGATTTCGCCCGGGCTGTGGCAAGACGTCGCGGTGCAGCACCATGAAGCCGTGCCCTTTGGCTCCGAGGTTGCCCTTTCTGGTGACGGGATCCTGGCCTATGATGGCGACCGCACGCACAATCTTGCCAACCTGACCGACTGCCGAATGCGTGTTGAGCGAGATGGTCCTTGGATTATTGAGCCCGCCCGAGTCCTTCAACACGCCGTCGAACAACACATTTTGATCAGGACGCCTTAAACGACATCGGTCGCCGGTTTTGCTCGGCGGTTTTCGTTGACCAATAAGCAGTGTTAGTCTGCTTACTAAACAGTGAGATATTGCCTCATGCGCCTAGTTTTCTTTTTCCTTATCTTCATCCTCGGTTTTAAGCAAGCCGTCCAAGCCGATGAACCCAGCACGCAGACCCTAGCTTGGCCAGATGGCACCCGCTACGTCGGCGGCCTCCAGGATCAAATGCGACAAGGGCAAGGCACCATTTACTGGCAAGATGGCACCCGGTTTGTGGGCACCTTCAAAGACAATTTGCGCCATGGCCCCGGCATGATGATTTTACCCGATGGCACTACCTACGAAGGTGACTTCGACCGTGGCCGCCTGATAAAGCCCGAGACCGAGAGCGCACCCACCTTGAACCCCGATACAGAGCCCCTCACACTCGCGGCATTAAATAACGACACAATTAGCGCGATCACCAATACTTTAGACTTATGGGCGGCGGCTTGGATGGCCCAAAACCCCGATCAATACTTGTCCCTGTATTCTGACAACTTCGAGCTAGCTGAAGGGCAATCCCGCAATCTCTGGGAAATGAACCGCCGCGAGCGGATATTGATCCCGTCCTATATCCAACTCGATTTATCGTACGAGTCGTTTACGCCCATCACGCCAAACAAGGTGGACGTGAAATTACGCCAATCCTACCGGTCTGATCGATATCGGGAAATCAGCAACAAAGTCTTAACGCTTCAAAGCGAACCTAAGGGTTGGCGCATCATAGGAGAACGACAACGATGAATGACAAGCCGCCCGTACCCGCTGCGACGATTCTAATGCTTCGAGATGGCGAACAAGGCCTTGAAGTTTTCATGGTCGTGCGACATCACCAAATCGATTTCGCCTCTGGCGCGCTGGTTTTCCCAGGCGGAAAAATTGATGAAGCCGACCAACTCGCCAAGGCCTATTGCGATGGGGTTGCTGGCGCCACTGACTACCAAGTTGCGAT